>JAXDKX010000113.1:0-15398 GCA_034666905.1 Chloroflexota bacterium
GCACCTTGGGTGCGCTCGCTCTCGTGCTCGGCTCGGCCTTGCGCTGGACCGCCCTAGCAGGCCGCGAGGCATTTCGCTGTGACCGACCAGAAGAGTCCGCCTGAGACGGAGAAGCGCGTCGTGCTGCCGGTCGACCCGACCCGCCGGACGGAGATCGACAAGCAGCGAGTGCCGATGTCGGCGCGACCCTATCGCCTGCTCGCCCTGGTCAAGCAGGACGCTGTCGTCCGCGTCCAGAAGGAGCCGGACGACACGGTCATGGTCTGGCCACACCTGCTCGCGATCGAGTTCCTGGCGGCCGGCGTGATGAGCATCTTCCTGCTGGCGATGGGCCTGTTCATCAACGCTCCGCTCGAGGAGCTCGCGAACGGCAACGTCACCCCCGCGGTGGCCAAGGCCCCGTGGTACTTCCTGGGCCTGCAGGAGCTGCTGGCCTACTTCCACCCGACGGTCGCGGGCGTACTCGTCCCGACCTTCGTGCTGGTCGGTGCCGCCTTCATCCCGTATATCGATCGCGGCGACATCCTCGCGGTGCGGCCTTCGCAGCGGAAGACCGCGGTCATGTTGTTCACGATGTTCTGCTGCCTTGGGCTCATCGTGACCTTCGTCGGCATCTTCTTCCGCGGCCCGGGCTACACGTTCGTCATCCCGTACGTGACGAGTCCCGGCCTCCATTTCGCCTTATGACCATCGCGCTTCGCCGAGGGAACCAGCCTTCATGAGCAACTACCACGTCCAGCCGATCGACGAGCCGGCGGCCCTGACCAAGGAAGCGATCAAGTCGCTTCGCAAGCACCAGGTGCAGGGGCTTTCGAGGCGGCAGGTCATGCGCGCGGCGCTCGGGACCGGGATCGGGCTCTGGCTCCTCGAGGTCACCGCCGGCACCCTCGGCTTCGCCTGGCCGAATCTCAAGGGCGGCTTCGGGGCACCGATCAAGATCGGCGACCTGGCAACAGTCAAGCTCCAGAACTCCTCGCTCCCGATCGACCAGGGCTTCCCCGCCTACTACGCCGAGGCGCGGGCGTTCGTGATCCTGTACGACCCGGGCCAGCAACGGTTCCTGGCCGGCGAGGATCCGGTCGGTGACGGGTCCGCGCTCAACGTGCGCGCCCTCTACCAGCGGTGCCCGCATCTCGGTTGCAAGCCCAACCCATGCCTCAAGAACTTCTGGTTCGAGTGTCCGTGTCACGGGTCGCGCTATGACCGCCTCGGGATCAAGGCGGACGGCGCGATCTACGGTCCGGCGCCGCGCAGCATGGACCGGTTCTCGATCAGCGTCGACGGCGCCGGCGTCCTCACCATCAACACCGGCAAGATCACGCTCGGGCCGTTGCCCGTTGCCCTCGGCCAGCCGGGTATCATCCCGCCGCGCACCCCGACCGGCTGCATTTGATGGCCGACACTCCCGGGCAGGAACCGGAGCAGCGCCTGCCCGTCCCCCGGCCGCCGATCGAGCCGGCGCCGGTCGAGCGTTTCACTTCGCCGCCCCAGGCACGCACCTTCGAGCTGACGCCGGAGCGCGCGGCACAGGTCGTCCGCCAGTCGTCGAACGCCCGCTGGGTCGGGTTCCTCGCGGTGGTCGTCGTTTCCCTGTTCGTCGCCGCCTACTGGTTCTATGAGCTGGGGCCGCTCGGTATCAGCGAACCCAGGCTCGATGCCGAGGCAAACGCCCAGCAGGTCACGGCCGTCGAGCGCGGGTACAACCTGTTCGAGGCCAACTGCGCCCGCTGCCACGGGACCCAGGGGGAGGGCGGCGTCGGGCCGGCGCTCAACCGCCAGGACAAGCTGTTCGCACACCTCAACGAGAACTACCTGCGCCAGGTGCTGAATGCGGGCGGCCGCTACGTGTGCGGCAACCCGCACTCGCTGATGCCGGTCTGGTCGAACACGGCCAACCCGCCCGGGCCGCTCAACTACGTCCAGATCGACGACCTGATCGCGTTCATCCGGGCTCCCAGCGACCAGACCTACATCGTCCGCGACGCCTCGCTCGGCGAGCCGAAGCTGGATCCGATCACTGGGCAGGTCCAGACGTTCAAGGGCTGGGTCGATCCGAATTACAAGCCGGCCGCCGGGGCAACGCCCTACCCGGATTGCTGGACGGACGAATTCGCGTCTGGCTCTGCGGCCCCATCGGCCTCGGCCGGCGCGTCGGGCGCCCCGGCCCCGTCGGGCTCGGGAGCTCCGTCGGCCTCGAACGCGGCGGGCGGCTCGCCCGCGCCGTCGGGCTCCGCCGCTGGCGGCGGCCAGACGGTCTCCGTCGTGGCCCAGGGGATCGCCTTCACCACGACCGCCGTGACCGCCCCGGCCGGTACGCCTTTTGTGATCGCGTTCGACAACGAGGATGCCGGGACGCCGCACGACGTCGACATCAAGGATGCCTCCGGCGCGGAGGTGTTCAAGGGCGACATCTTCAGCGGGGTCGCGACGAAGAACTACGACGTGCCGGCACTACCGGCCGGGACCTACACGTTCACGTGCGTCGTGCACCCGACGATGACTGGAACGCTGACCGCACAATGACGTCGCCGCCGGCCCGATGGGTCGGTGGATGAGGATGGAGGACGATGGCGCAGCAGGCGCTCGGAGCGGGAATGTCAGTGCCGAGGCGGCGAGCCGTCTTCGGGCTGCTCGACGCCGACGGCTGGGCGTGGGCCTCGGTCAAGGCCTTCGTCTGGCTGATCATCATCATCTTCATCCTCGGGTACCTGCCTGATCGTGCCTACTACCTGACCGTCGGCCGGACGGTTGACCTGGGCGTCCTGGCCTGGTCGCCGATCAACCTGTGCCCGCCCACCAATGAAGCGCTGCCCTGCCCGGCTCCTGCGGGCGGCATCGTTCCGTGGCATCCGTCCCCGCCGGAGCTGGCCCTGCCGGCCGGCCGGACAGACGGCGCGATCCTGCAGGTCGGGACAAAGATCCTGTTCATCGGTGGGTCGGACGGAACGGCCGCCCAGAAGACCGTCTACGTCGCGCGCACGGTCGGCTCCGGCAACTTCGACAAATGGGCCAACGGGCCGGACCTGCCCGCGCCGCGTGCCGACGCGAGCGTCGCGTACGTGGCCGGCAGCATCTACCTGCTCGGCGGCAACGACGACAAGGGCGCGCCCACGACGACGGCCTACATGTTGACGCCCGACAGCGTGACCGGCGAGCTCGGTGCGTGGAAGGCGGTCGACGCCCTCGCCTTGCCGGAGGCGCGCAGCGGCGCATCGCCGGTCGTCACCCCGGACGGGTTGCTCCTGATCGGCGGCCGCAATGCCACGGGTCCGGTCACGACGGTCTGGAAGTCACTCCTCGACAAGACCGGCGCCCTCACCAAGTGGACGGTCGAGAAGGAGCTCGCCGCCCCGCAGGGGGATGGGACGGCCGCTCTCGTCGGCGACTACCTCTGGATGTACGGCGGCAGCGACGCGAAGGGAGCGGTGGGAACGGTGCAGCGCGGGTCCTTCGGGAAGGCCGCGGCCGCCGGGCTGCCGGCCAATCCGGATGCCGGGAAGGTCATCCAGTGGGACCTGAACCCGACGTTCAACCTGCCGGTGGCTCGAACGAATGCGGCCGGTTGGGGCGCCAACGGGGCTATCTACGTGGCCGGCGGCGACGACGGCAAGGGACCAAGGCCCGAGATCTACTGGGCGATCCCGTCATCGACCGGCGACCTGAAGGAATGGAAGCACCTGGATGTCAGCGACCTTCCGGCCGCCGGCCTGGAGGGTGGTGCCGCGGTCGTGACCGGTCCGGATGCGCTCATTGTGGGCGGGTCGACGGGCGGCGGGGTCCTCACCTCGAGCGTTCGAGCGAACATCGCGCCGCAGAGCCCGTTCTTCCAGCTCGGCCTGGTCGGCGCGACCGTGCCTGGCCTGAAGATCGACGGCGAGATCGGACAGCAGCTCGGCTACCTCAACGCCGCCGGCGTCGGGACGGTCGACTTCATCGTCCTGCTCCTGATCGGCTGGGCGTACGCCCACAAGCCCCAGGCGCGCGCGATGATCGGCCGGGTCGTCCATCGAGGGCGCCGCTAGGCCGGGACGGGCCGCCGCTCTTCTCAGGCGGTCGGAAGATCGCCCTCGCCCTCATCGATCGGGCCGTGCCGCACCGGCAGGCCCGCTTTCGCCCAGGCGTCCATCCCGCCGCTCACGTTGACAACGTCCGCTCGGCCGGTCCGGGCCAGATACGCGGCCGCAGCGGCCGAGCGGCCGCCCACGTGGCAGACGACCATCAGCGGACGATCTGGCGGCAGCTCGCCGAGTCGCGCGGTCAGCTCTGACATCGGCAGCAGCACCGCGCCCGGGGCCCTCACCTCCACGAATTCGGTCGGTTCGCGTACGTCGAGCAGGATGGGCCGGGCCGGATCGTCGCGCAGTCGGCGCTCGGCCTCGGCGACATCGATGCTGGCGACCGGCCCAGGTAGCGTCATGCGGCGATCCTCCGGAGCTGTGGTGGGCCGAGCAGCATCGCCGATGGATGGTCGGCGAGCTCGGCCAGGCGCAGGTCGACAGCCTCGATGAGGTCGGCCAGGTCGAGGCGCGAGCCATCCGGGATCGGGACCTGCGTGGCGGTTGCGGCGGCCTCGGCCAGACGGCTTCGCGCGCCCTCGAGATTTCGCGCGATCCCGGGCGGGTTCCCACGGACCGCGTGGACGTAGGCCGCCGCCACCTTGATCAGGCCCTGCAGCCAGGCCCGCTCGACGGGGTTGTCCGTCCCCATCCAGGCAGGCTCGAGATGCTCGTGGGCCGCGAAGAAGTCGCCCTGCTCATAGGCCGCGAGGCCGGCCGCAAGCGCCGCGGCCCGGTCGGGCTCGGGAAGGGGACGGTACGCCTTCGCCCGTCCGTCCGAGCCGACAACGACGGCCTTGCCCGTCGTCATGCCAGCTCGGCCAGCGGCTGGCGGCCCTCGAACCCGGTATCCAACCGGTGCCACCAGTCGATCGATGCCTCACCGACCTGCCAGCACAGCCAGATCTGGCGGCCCGACACGAGGGCCGGGAAATCCACCAGGCCGCGCTCGATATCGCGGAGGGTCAGGCCCAGGGCGTCAATCCGGGCGACGCCGGCGGCCATCTGGTCGATCAATCCCTGCATCCGCAGTCGAGTCAGTCGCAACTCGCTCGAAATCGGGGGGACCTCCGAGCCGCTCGCGGCTCCGCCGACCGTCGTCGCAGCACCCTCACCGCCGGCAAGGCCGCCGGCCAGGACCTCGTCGCGTAGCCGCACGAGCTCGGCGCGCTGCTCGCCGAGCACGCCGACGACGTCTGCGAGCGTCGGCAGCAGGGCGTTGGCATCGTCGATGTCGTAGAACCGGGTCATACGGCGCGATTCTAGCCCCATGGTCGCGTACCATCCGAATCGCAACCTCCCCGGGTCGCAGAAGGAGGGACCGTGCGGCGATTGTTCCTGTGGGCTGCCCGAAATCGGTGGCTCAAGGAGCGCCTGCCGCGAATGCGATTCATGCGCCGGGCCGTCCGCCGATTCATGCCCGGAGAGACGTTGGCCGACGCCCTGGGGGCCGCCATTCCGCTCCAGGCGGCGGGGATCGGAACGCTCTATACCCGTCTCGGCGAGAACCTCGAGAATCTCGCCCAGGCGGATGAGGTGGCCGACCATTACATCGGGGCGATCGACCAGATCGTGGCCGCCGGCATCCAGGGCGAGATCTCGGTCAAACCGACGCAGCTCGGGCTGGACCATGACCCCGAGGCTTGCCTGGCCCACCTCTTACGGCTTGCCGAACATGCCGCCGCGGCGGGCTCGTGGCTCTGGATCGACATGGAAGGGAGCGCCTACACGGAGGCGACGATCGCCCTGTACGAGCGACTGCGCGCCGTCCAGCCGCGGACCGGGATCTGCCTGCAGGCCTACCTCCACCGGACCGCCGCCGACATCGAGCGGCTGCGACCGCTCGACCCCGCGATCCGCCTCGTCAAGGGTGCCTACAGCGAGCCAGCCGAGATCGCCTACACGAGCCGGCGAAGCGTGGATGCCAGCTTCCTGGGCCTTGCCGTCCGGTTCCTGCTGGACGGCCGGGGACGGCCGATCCGGCTCGGCCTGGGGACCCACGACGTGACGCTGATCGAGCAGATCGCCGAACAGGCAGCGGCAGCCGGGATCGGGAAGGACGGGTTCGAGATCGAGATGCTCTACGGCATCCGCGAGGACCAGCAATACCGGCTGGCGGCGGCCGGGTACCGGGTCCAGGCGCTCATCGCCTATGGCGAGCACTGGTATCCCTGGTACATGCGACGCCTGGCCGAGCGCCCCGCGAATGTCGGTTTCGCCATCCGCCAGCTCGTGCCATGATCGGAGGCAGGTGATGCGCGTCGCATCGCGAATGGGTTCGCTCGGGACCGAGAGCGCCTTCGAGGTTTCTGCCCGCGCTCGGGCGCTCGAGGCGCAGGGCCGCTCGATCGTGCACCTCCAGATCGGCGAACCCGACTTCGACACGCCTGCCCACGCTCGGGAGGCCGCCAAGCGCGCCCTCGATGCGGGCGAGACGCACTACGCGCCGTTTGCCGGGATCCCCGCGCTGCGGGAGGCGATCGCGGCCGATGTCACGGCTCGCAAGGGCTTCGCTGCCGATCCCGCGCAAGTGTTCGTGACGGTCGGCGGCAAGGGCGTGATGCTGTACGCGATCCTGGGCCTCGTGGATCCGGGTGACGAGGTCATCGTCCCCGACCCGGGCTACCCGATCTACGAGTCGCTGACCCGGTTCATCGGCGCCACGCCTGTGCCGATCCCGATCCGAATGGCGAAGGACTTCCGGCTGGATGTCGACGAGCTGGCATCGCTCGTGACGCCGCGCACGCGCCTGCTGGTCATCAATTCGCCGGCCAACCCGACCGGCGGGGTGCTGACCCGGGGCGACATCGAGGCGATCGCCGAGCTTGCCATCCGCCACGACCTGTGGGTGCTGGCCGACGAGATCTATGGGCGGATCCTGTACGACGGGGCCGAGCACGTCTCGATCGGGTCCCTGCCCGGCATGGCTGAGCGCACGATCGTGCTGGACGGGTTCTCCAAGACCTTTGCGATGACCGGCTGGCGGCTGGGATACGCCGTCGTTCCGCCCTCCCTGGTGGGAACCTACGGGCAGCTGATCATCAACACGATCAGCTGCGCGCCGACGTTCGCCCAGGTCGGCGCGGTGGCGGCGCTGACCGGGCCGCAGGACGACGTCGACGCGATGGTGGTCGAGTTCCGGGCGCGCCGCGACCTCATCGTGGCAGGCCTCAACGAGATCCCGGGAATCCGTTGCGCCACCCCCGTCGGGGCGTTCTACGTCTTTCCGGATGTCTCGGGAACGGGTCTGCCGGGATCCGAGCTTGCCGAGCGGCTCCTGCACGAGGCCGGCGTCTGCGTGCTGGCCGGAACGGCATTCGGTGGCTACGGGGACGACCACATCCGGATCAGTTACGCGACGTCGCGCGAGAACCTGACCGAGGCGCTCCGGAGGATTCGCGGCTTCGTGGACGGGCTCGCACATGCCTGAGGATGGCCGCGGCCGCCCGCGCGTCTTCGTGGCTCGGCAGATTCCCGAGGAAGGGCTGACCGCCGTCCGTGCCGAGTGCGAGGCCGACGTCTGGGATGACGAGCTTCCGCCGCCGCGCGACGAGCTCCTCCGTCGGGTGGCCGGCTGCGACGGGATCCTGACCCTGCTGACGGACCGAGTCGACGACGAGCTGCTCGACGCGGCCGGGCCGTCGCTCAAGGTGGTCAGCAACTATGCGGTCGGCTTCGACAACATTGACGTCGCGGCCTGTGCGCGACGTGGGATCCCCGTCGGCAATACCCCCGGCGTCCTGACCGAGACGACGGCCGATCTCGCCTGGGCCCTGTTGATGGCGGCCGCGCGGCGGGTCGCCGAAGGCGACCGGTATGTCCGCGCCGGCAACTGGAAGACCTGGGGTCCGCTGCTGCTCCTCGGGCCGGACGTGCACGGTGCGACGATCGGGATCGTCGGCTTCGGGCGGATCGGCCAGGCGGTGGCGCGGCGGGCGCAGGGGTTCGGGATGACGATCCTGTACCACGACGTGAACCAGCTGCCGGCCGAGGTCTCCGAGCCGCTCGGCGCGACATTCGTAAGCCTCGAGGAGCTCCTCGCGCGGAGCGACTTCATCTCCCTGCACGTCAACCTGACCGCGGAGACGCGCCACCTCATCAACGCCCGGACGTTGGCCGCGATGCGGCCGACCGCCGTGCTGGTGAATACCTCTCGCGGTCCGGTCATCGACCAGATCGCCCTGGCCGATGCGCTGCGGGACGGCGTCATCTGGGCGGCCGCGCTCGACGTCACGGATCCCGAGCCGATCCCCATCGACGATCCGCTCGTCGGGCTCCCCAACTGCCTGATCGTGCCGCACATCGCATCGGCCTCGCGAGCGACGCGCGCGAAGATGGCGTCGATGGCCGCCGCCAACCTGCTCGCCGGCGTCCGCGGCGAGCCGTTGCCGACTCCGGTCCCGCCACCGACCTGAGGCCCGGATCGTCGGGTACCCTGTCCGCGGGCCGGTAGCTCAGTGGCAGAGCACGGGACTTTTAATCCCTTGGTCGTGGGTTCGAATCCCACCCGGCTCGCCATCCTGACGACGCCCTGGTAGTGACGGATTCGCGCGCAGGACAGGATGTGCCGTTCTGGACGCGATTTGACCCGAACACAGGAGACTGCGCCCCATGGCACGTATCAGACGCTTCGATCACGTCGGCATCACCGTCGCAGATCTCGACACGGTGATGGCGTTCTTCGTCGGGCTGGGTCTCGAGGTCGAGGGCAGGATGTTCATGGAGGGCGAGTTCGTCGATACCGTCATTGGCATCGCGAACGCCCGTTCCGAGATCGTCACACTGCTGCTGCCTGACGGAGGAACCAAGCTGGAGCTGTCGAGCTTCATCCGGCCCGACCACGAACCGGGATCGCCACACGCCATGTCCAATGAACTGGGGCTGCGCAACATCGCGTTTGAGGTGGACGACCTCCAGGCGACCGTCGACGGGCTGGCTGCGGACGGCTACGGTCTCGTCGGCGGCATCGGTCAGTACGAGGACATGTGGCGCATGGCGTACGTGCGCGGACCCGAGGGGATCATCGTGTCCTTGGCCCAGCGCATCGACTGATCGGGGTTCGGGGTGGCCGTCAAGGGCGAGACGTCCGAGGCGGATGTCGTTTGCTGAAGCCGTCGCTCGAGGCGGGGAGAGCCTGAGTCACCACACTGTCGCCAAAATCCCTGGGGCGTGACTCCCGCGCCCAACTGCCGCCTGGGGTGACCTGTGGACCTGCGCCGCTTCGCCGACGTCGACGACTTCCTGGCGGTGGCCGGGGACTTCCTCGGCGCTCGCGAGGCTGAGCACAACCTGATCCTCGGGATCTGTTCCCAGCTACGGGACCAACCGGATGCGTTCGGGGATCGCCCGCCGTACCTGGCTGCCGTCACCTCCGGCGAGCGACTGGTGGCCGCTGCGCTTCGGACGCCGCCGTTCAACCTGATCCTGTCGGAGATCGACGACCCGGACGCGATCGATCGGCTGGTCGAGGATCGCCGGGGCGACGACCTGCCGGGCGTCCTCGGGCCGGTCGAGCATGCACGTGCCTTCGCCGAGCGGTGGTCCGCGCTCGAGGGCGGAACAAGCCGGCTGCGGGTCTCCGAGCGGATCTTTCGCCTCGGTACAGTCATCGCGCCGCCGACCGTTGCCGGGCACCTTCGGATCGCGACGCCCGGCGACGGCGACCTCGTCCGGACATGGCTCCAGGGGTTCATGGAGGATGCCTTCGGGGAAGCCGATGCGGATGAGGTCGCCGCGGCGGCCGCACGATGGCAGGAAGGACGGGGTCGAACCCTCTACCTCTGGGTGGATGGCGGACCGGTCTCCCTGTGCGGTGTCGGTGGCCGGACGCCCAGCGGCATCCGGATCGGCCCGGTTTACACGCCGCCGCACGCTCGGCGCCGCGGCTATGCCAGCGCGCTCGTGGCGACGTCGAGCCAGCTGCAACTCGATGCCGGCCGGCGGTTCTGCTTCCTGTTCACCGATCTCGCCAACCCGACCGCGAACCACATCTACCAGGCGATCGGGTACGAAGGAGTGCGCGACGTGGATGAATACCGCTTCGAGGGCCGCTGAGCCGAGGTCCCGCTTGCCGGGCCGCCGTCGAGGCCCCCAGGGAGGGAGGCGGAGGTTCTCGGGCGCCGCCGTCGAGGCCCCCAGGGAGGGAGGCGGAGGTTCTCGAATATTCGCCCCCGGACCAGCGGTGACCAATTGAGCCTTCGACGAGCCGGGTTGGGGCTCCCTCGAGCGAGCGTCACGCTCAAGTGTCGGCCGACTTCAGCGCCGGAGCCCTCGGTAGCGCCTCGCCGAGTCTGCAGGCGAATATATGAGGTCCGGACCCGGTCGCCGACCCGGTCGCCCGACCCGGTCGCCGGACCCGGTCGCAGGACCCGGTCGCAGGACCCGGTCGCCGGGCCCGGTCGTGGGACTAGGTCGCGCCTGATCCCGAGCCGCAACCGTCGAAGGCCGAATGGTCGCGTTCGGTACCGAACCGAATCCTTGTCGGTCCTGGCACGGGGTCGCTCGCGTGCGGACCGTTGCCTAGCCTTCTGATCAGGCTCGTACGTGCCGCGGGCTGCAGATCGCCGAAAGGACGGGAACCTCGCGATGGACACTGGTGATACCGCGTGGATGCTGACGTCGACCGCCCTGGTCATGCTCATGCTCCCTGGGCTGGCCCTGTTCTACGGCGGGCTCGTCCGAAGCAAGAATGTCCTGTCGACGGTCATGCACAGCTTCTTCGGGCTGGCGCTGGTCAGCGTCGTCTGGGTCGTGGTCGGCTTCACGCTCGCCTTCGGGCCTGACGCTGGCGGCCTCGGGCTCATCGGCACGCTGGACTTCGCGATGTTCAATAACGTCGGCCTGACGCCGAGCGCGAACTACGCGACGACCATCCCGTTCGTGCTGTTCGCGGCCTTCCAGCTGATGTTCGCGGCGATCACTCCGGCCCTGATCACCGGCGCGTTCGCCGAGCGCAAGCGCTTCGGGGCCTTCGTCCTGTTCACGATCCTCTGGTCGATCTTCATCTACTCGCCGATCGCGCACTGGGTCTGGTCGACCGACGGCTGGCTCTTCAAGCTCGGCGCGCTCGACTTCGCCGGTGGCACGGTCGTCCACATCAGCTCGGGTGTCTCGGCCCTGATCGTCGCCCTGCTCATCGGCAAGCGGACGACGAGCGGTGAGGGGTTCACCCCGCACGACGTCCCCATGACGGTGCTCGGCGCCGGCCTGCTCTGGTTCGGCTGGTTCGGCTTCAATGCCGGCTCGGCCCTGAGCGCCGGCGGCCTGGCGGCCAGTGCATTCATCGTGACGAACACCGCCGCCGCCGCCGCCACCATCACGTGGGTCCTGGCCAGCTACCTCCACAAGCGCAAGGCCAGCGTTATCGGCGCGGCCTGCGGTGCGGTCGCCGGGCTCGTCGCGATCACCCCCGCCTCCGGTTTCGTGAGCGTCGGCGGCGCCCTGGTCATCGGGCTCGTGGCCGGCGGCCTGTGCTACAGCGCGACGCTCCTGCGCGAGCGGATCAAGGTCGACGACGCGCTCGACGTCTTCGCGGTCCACGGCGTCGGTGGCATGTTCGGTGCTCTTGCGACCGGTGTCTTCGCCACGGCTGCCGTCCAGCCTGCCTATACCGGGCTGCTCGAGGGCAACGGCCAGCAGCTCGTCCACCAGATCGTCGCCGTCGCCGCGACCCTCGGTTACGCGGTCGTCGGCACCTTCGTGATCGTCAAGGTCGTTGACTTCGTCCTCGGGATCCGGGTCAAGCCGGCCGACGAGGCGCTCGGGCTGGACCTCTCGGCCCATGGCGAGGTTGCCTATCAAGTGTGATCGGCGCCTCCGGATGAGGTCCTCCCCCTCGTCCTGACGTCGCCACCTCCGCGATCGGCCGCTGTCGACCCTCTCGACGGCGGCCGATCCATCCCCACCGTTCGGAGACATGCGATGGAGCCAGGCCAGCGTCCCCGCCGTCCAGCCACGCCGCTGTACGACGCGCGCTACGAACACGATGCCTGCGGGGTCGGGTTCGTCGCGGACGCTGGCGGGCGCTCACGCGCTCGGGTCCTGCCACTCGCGCTGGCCGGCCTCGGCGCGCTCGGCCATCGGGGCGCATTCGGTGCCGATGGCGAATCGAGCGATGGGGCCGGTGTCGCCCTGCCCCTCGATCGCTCATTGCTCGAGCTGCTGGCGGGCCACGACGTCGCCGCCGCGCGACCCGGGATCGTCTCCCTCTTCCTGCCGCGAGGTCGGACATCGGAGCGACGAGCGCGAACCATGGTCGAAGCGATCTTCGCCGCCGCGGGGGTCCCGGTCGGTGCTTGGCGGACCGTGCCCAGCGACACCTCCGCGCTCGGTGCGGCCGCGACCGAATCGCGGCCCGCGTTCGCCCAGGCCGTCATTGCGCGGCCGGCGCGAGGGACGGAGGACCGTCGCCCGATCACCGATGACGCCTTCGAGCGGCGCCTGCTCGTCGCCCGGCGCCAGCTCGAGACGGCGGCGAGGGCCGCGGGCGGCACACTTGCGGACATCGCCGTCCCGTCCGCGTCGGCCCGGACGATCGTGTACAAGGGCCTCGTCCTGGGGGGGCGGCTGGCCGACCTGTACCCGGACCTGCAGGCGCCACTGAGCGTCAGCTACGCCGTCTTCCACCAGCGCTACGCCACGAATACCCACCCGGTCTGGCGGCTGGCCCAGCCATTCCGATCGATCTCCCACAACGGCGAGATCAACACGGTCCGCGGGAATCGCGTAGAGGTGCTCGGCCGAGCCGGCGATGCCGCGGGCTCTGCCCTCGCTCGCGAGCTCCTTGCGGCGGGTCCGCTGCTCTCGCCGGACGGTTCCGACTCGCTGTCGCTCGACGAGGCGCTCGAGCTCCTGATGGTGACCGGCTGGGAGCTCACCCCCGCGCTCCTGACGGCGATTCCCGAGGCACTCGCATTGCGACGTGCCCCGCACCCTCATGTCGCCACGCTGCGCCGGCGCACGGCCGGCTTCCTCGCACCGTGGGACGGACCCGCTGCCATCGTCTTCGCCGACGGGCGCCGGGTCGGCGCGCTCGTCGATCGCAACGGGTTGCGGCCGGCCGCGTTCTCCGTGACCCGCGACCGGATGGTCGCGGTGGCCTCGGAGGCCGGCGCGGTCCCGTTCAGCGCGGCCGAGACCATCCGCCGCGGCCGGCTCGGGCCGGGTCAGCTGCTGCTCGTCGAGCCCGCTCGCCACGCGATCATGGAAGATTCCGATGCCAAGCAACGCGTCCTGCGCGGGCTGGCCATCCACGACGCGCCACGGCCCGTCCACGAGGATCGGCCGGAGGCCGCGATCCCGGCGCATGCCGCCCGGACCACGCATTCGCTCCGCCACCTGGCTGGGCTGGATGCCGAGCGGGCGCGGCTCGATATCAGGACCATGGCCCTCGAGGGCCACGAGCCGCTCTGGAGCATGGGCGACGACACGCCGACCCCCGGACGCGGCCGGCTCGATCGTCCGGTCGCCGATCACCTCCGGCAGGCCTTCGCCCAGGTCACGAACCCGGCGATCGACCCGGAGCGCGAGCGGGTGGTGATGGACCTGCGGGTCGAGCTGGGCCGGCGCCCCGCGCTGCTCGGCGGGATGCCGCGGGCGCCGCGGACCGCGCGTCTCCGGCGCCCGGTCATTGCCGACCTCGATGGCCTGCTCATGGCCGTGCATCAAAGCGGCGCGACGGTCCGGGTGCTCGACGCGACGTGGGACGCAAGCGGCGGCCCAGCCGGCGTTGCGGCTGCCCTCGAGCGGCTCGCTCGGGAGGCCGTCGCGCTCTCCCGTCGCGGTGCATCGCTCGTGGTTGTGACCGATCGTCACTGGTCGATCGAGCGCCTGCCGATCCCGTCGATCCTGGCGACCGGGGCCGTCCATACCGCCCTGACGGCGGCCGGCCTGCGCGGCCGGACGGACATTGCCGTCAGCGCCGTCGACGTCCTCGACGTGCACGCCATGGCCATGCTCCTCGCGGTTGGCGCGACGGCGGTCCAGCCGCGCCTTGCGATCGAGCTTGCTGCCGAGCTCGCCGGCACGCGCGGAGCCGAGGAGAAGACACCGCTCGAGACCGTGGGGGCCCTGCTCGATGCGTTCGAGGCAGGGCTGCGCAAGACGCTGGCGCGGATGGGGATCAGCGCCATCTCCTCCTACCTCGGGGGCGCGCTGATCGACGTCGTCGACCTGGACGTCTCGGTCGTGGCCCGCTGCTTCCCGAATGCCGCAGCGTGGCCAGGCCGGACGACCCTCGACGATCTCGCCGAGCGTCAACTGCGCCGCCGAGCCGCCGCGCTGGCCCTCCCCGAGCCGCCGCCCGGTCGAGAGGCGCGCCTCCCGGATCCGGGCTTCGCCCGCTTCCGCGGCGATGGCGAGGCGCACCTGTTCTCGCCCCGGATCGCCACGGAGATCACGCTCCTGGCCGTCGGCGGCGACGATGGCATGGCGACCGGCGACGTCGACGCCGCGCTGGCCCGCTACCGGGCGGCGCTGGCCCGGACGCCGGCTGATCGGGCGGTCCCGCGCGACGAGCTCCGGATCCGCCACGCCCGGACGCCGGTCCCGCTGGCGGAGGTCGAGGACGCCCGCTCCATCGTGCGCCGGTTCGTCGTGTCGGCGATGAGCGTCGGCGCCCTGAGCCCCGAGGCCCACCAGACGCTGACCATCGGCATCCAGCGAGCCGGCGGCGCAGCCAACACCGGGGAGGGCGGCGAGGATCCGGCCTGGTACACGCCGGGACCCGATGGCCGGCGGCACGATGCCAGGATCAAGCAGGTGGCCTCGGCGCGATTCGGCGTCACGGCAGCCTATCTTGCGCGCGCCGACCAGCTCGAGATCAAGATCGCCCAGGGCTCCAAGCCCGGCGAGGGCGGCCAGTTGCCCGGCCGGAAGGCCACCGCGTACATCGCCGCACTTCGCCGCGGGCAGGCCGGCCAGAGCTACATCAGCCCGCCGCCGCACCACGACATCTACTCGATCGAGGACCTCGCCCAGCTGATCGCCGATCTTCGAGCGATCAACCCGGTCGCCCGAATCGGGGTGAAGCTGGTGGCCGGCCGCGGGGTCGGGACGATTGCCGCGGGCGTGGCCAAGGCAGGTGCCTCCTATATCCACCTATCGGGCCATTCCGGCGGGACGGGAGCCTCGCCACTGTCGTCGATCAAGCACGTCGGAGCGCCGTGGGAGCTCGGCCTGGCCGAGGTCCACCAGGTCCTGATGCGCAACGACCTGCGCGATCGAGTCGTCCTCCGGGCCGACGGCGGGCTGCAGACCGGGCGCGACCTGATCGTGGCCGCGCTCCTGGGGGCCGAGGAATTCGCATTCGGGACAGCCGCGCTCGTCGCAATTGGCTGCGATATG
>JAXDKX010000114.1:0-4586 GCA_034666905.1 Chloroflexota bacterium
GCGGCGGGTCGACGAGGAGGACGTGGCGTTCGCCGCTTGGGGCGCCCGTCCGGTCCACCACGCGCACCGGGCGGCCGAGGAGCGCTTCCGCCAGCTCGCCCGGGTTCCCGATGGTGGCCGAGCAGCAGATGATCACCGGGTGGCTGCCGTAGTGGGCGCAGATCCGCAGCAGCCGCCGGAGGACATTGGCGACGTGCCCGCCGAACACGCCGCGATAGGTGTGGAGCTCGTCGATGACGATGTAACGGAGCTGTTCGAACAGCTGGAACCACTTGGTGTGGTGCGGGAGGATGGCGGCGTGGAGCATGTCCGGGTTGGTCATCACGACCTGGCCGGCACTGCGAATCGCCGAGCGAATCGGAGCGGGCGTATCACCGTCGTAGGTCGAGGTGGAGACGCGAAGGCCCGACAACGCCGAGAGCTCGCCGAACTCCGCCACCTGGTCCTGGCTGAGCGCCTTGGTCGGGAACAGCAGCAGCGCGCGGGCCGATGGGTCTTCGGCGATGGCCTGGAGGATGGGCAGCGCGTAGCAGAGCGTCTTGCCCGAGGCCGTCGGGGTGACGACCACGACGTCATGGCCGGCCCGGGCCAGCTCGATGGCCTCCGCCTGGTGGGTGTATGGACGCTCGATTCCGCGCGTTTGCAGGCCCGCCACGATCCGCGGGTCCAGCCAGACCGGGAAGTCCGAGTACTCGGCCATGGTCGGCGGGAGGACCTCGTGATGGACGACACCGCGTGCGATGGACGGTTCGCCGAGCAGGTCGGCCAGGACCGTCGCTGGGTCACTGGGGGCGTAGGTGCGCATGCAGGGGCGGCTCCGGAAAAACAGAACAGGTGTGCGAAACTGCGCGAGTCTAGCAGACCGTCCGCGTGCGGCGTGACAGCTTGGGTGTCACACGCGCTTCAGTTGACACGCACGGGGGGCGTAGCTACGCTCCGCGGGATGGTTCGCCGGATCGCGCCCCCGCTGCTCGACGAGACCCCCGACGAGGGCGAGGCCGGGATCGACGGTCCAGTGCCGGCGCCCGACGCCGTCATCGGCGGGCCCGATCTTGCCGTGCTCGGCATTGCCGGCCTCAACCAGCGCAAGGTCGCGGCCATCCTGGGCGCCCTCGTGGCTGCCTGGATCATCGTGCTGTTTGCCCGGCAGGTCGGCGATGCCGCAGCGGCGTCGGCCCGAGCCGACGCGATGATCGCCGACAACGCCTCGCGCCATACGCAGGTCGCCGCCCTCGAATGGGAGCTCGCGCGCATCCAGCAGTCGCGCTTCGTGCTCCTCCAGGCGCGCGCACACGGGCTCGGCGGACACAACGAGATCGCGTTCACCCTCGATCCCGGAGCGCCGCCGCTGCCATCCGACGCGCCGGGGTCGGCCGGACAGCGGATCGGGGCGACCGCGCCGATCAGTCCCCTCGATCGCTGGTTGACGCTCCTGGTCGGCTCGGGCGGGTAGCGGCTCCGGCAACGCAAGCTGGCTCCGGCAAATGGGGGCCACCCCCCGGACCTCCGAGCGGTAGCGGCTCGGGCTCCCGACGCGTGGAATGGTGGAGCATCGCCAAACGGACCCGTCTGGTGACCCCCTAGAGGTACCAGGTGAAGGTTCTCATCGCGGACGACAGCGCCGTCCCCCGTCTGATTCTTGAGCGGGCGCTGACCTCCCTGGGTCACGAGACGCTGACGGCGGGCGACGGCCAGGAAGCCTGGGATCGATACCTCGCCTTCCAGCCCGACGTCGTCCTGAGTGACTGGCTGATGCCCGGGGTCGACGGGATCGAGCTGTGTCGCCGGATCCGCTCGCACGATTCCGACCGCTACACCTATTTCGTGCTGCTGACCGCCATGACAGAGGTCGAGCACGCTGTCACGGCGATGACCGCCGGAGCGGACGATTTCATGGTCAAGCCGCTCGATCGAGTGGGCCTGGAGGCGACCCTCATCGGCGCTCAGCGGGTCACCGCGCTGCACGACGAGCTGCGCGATCAACGCGCCAAGCTGGTGCGGGCGAACAGCCTCCTCTACGACGATGCCCGACGTGACGCATTGACCCTGCTCGGCAACCGGCTACGGCTGACGGAGGACCTCGCCAGCGCAGCCGCCCACGTCGAACGTTACCGGCACAGCTATTGCCTGGCGATGTACGACATCGACTACTTCAAGCGCTACAACGACCTGCTCGGGCATCCAGCCGGCGACGAGGCCCTGAGAACCGTTGCCCAGGCGCTCGCCGGGGCGGTCCGGGCGGGCGACATGGTGTATCGGTACGGTGGGGAAGAGTTCCTCGTCCTGCTCCCCGAGCAGTCCCTCGCGACGGGCACCGCGACGCTCGACCGGCTTCGCGCGGCGGTCGAGGATCTGGCCATGCCGCATCCGGACAACATGCCCGGAGGGGTGGTCACCATCAGCGGCGGCATCGCGGCATCGACCGCCGCCCAGCCACTCGCAGTGGAGGAATGGCTGCGCCGCGCCGACGTCGCGCTCTACCGAGCCAAGGCGCTCGGGCGCAATCGCGTCGTGGCCTTCGAAGACGTTCGGGAGGCGGCGTGAGCCGTTTGGCGGCCGTCTCGCAGCGGCAGGTCGTCGGGCTCGGGGTGGTCGCCATCGTCGGCCTGATCCTCACGGCTGGAGCCCTGACGGTCTCCCGGATCACCAACGAGATGAACAGCTCAGCCGACAAGCGACTCACGACTTCGACGGCCCGCAGGGCCATCGAGCTCCAGGACTTCATCGAGCACGAAGCCATCGACATTCGTCTGGCGCGGCAGAACGATATCTTCGACACGATCCTGAGCGAAACCCCTGGCCAGCTCTTCCCGAGCGAGCGTCGCCGCCTCGAGACGGCCATCAGCTATTACGGGACACGGTTCGGCGTTGACGAGATCTGCGTCATTCGCTCGAGCGGGCAGGAACTGGCCCGCTGGGTCCGCAGCCTGGGTATCGCTGCAACCGATACGCTGTCGGTCGACGAGCGTCCGAACAATCCGGCCGTCAGTGCGACGGTCCCGATGGCCAATGACACCTTCTACCAGTCGGCGCCCTACATTTCACCCGATTCCAATCGTTGGGTCATCGGGATCGCGACCCCGATCGTCGTGGGCGGTACCGACCACGCGGGAATCCTCCACCTCGAGATCCCGGTTGCGCGCCTGGTCGACGAGCTTGCGCTGCGACCATTCGGCGGCACCGCAGCGACGATCCTGCTCGACCGGTCCGGGCGGCTCTTGTCCGGCCCGCAGCTCGCCGAGTTCCGGGCCGCGCAGGGCTTCTCCAGCGAAACGGATCGCGGCGACTTTCCCATGGCCGCCGGATCCGGTTCCGAGTCGTGGCGGGCCGCCGCGACCGCGATGACCAGCGGCGCCACCGGGATCGTGACGTTCACGGAAGCCGGCATCACGTACCGGGCGAGCTACACCCCGGACCTCGGCTCGGACCGCATCGTCGCCACGATCAGCCCGACCACCGAGCTCTACGCCGACGCCGACCGCGCCCTCCTGAACCTCCTCGTGACCGTCGGGCCGCTGATCGTCCTGATGCTCCTGCTGGGCGCCTTTGGCCTGCGCCGCCTGACCGCGACCAACCGCAAGCTCGAGCGTGTCGCCGCGAGCGAGCGCGGCCTGGCGGTGGCCGCTGCCGAAGCCTCCCGCGCCAAGGGCGAATTCCTGGCAACGATGAGCCACGAGATCCGGACGCCGATGAACGGCGTGATCGGCATGACCGGCCTCCTCCTGGACACCGACATGACGCTCGAGCAGCGGGACTACGCGGAAACCGTCCGCGCGTCCGGCGAATCGCTGCTCCAGATCATCAACGACATCCTCGATTTCTCGAAGAACGAGGCCGGCAAGATGGAGCTCGAAACGATCGACTTCCGGCCACGGACCGTGGTCGAAGAGGTTCTCGACCTGCTCGCTGAACGCGCCCATTCGAAGGGACTCGAGCTGGTCAGCGTGATCGACGCCGGTCTCCCGGGCGTCCTCGGAGGCGACCCGGGGCGCCTTCGCCAGATCCTGACCAATCTTGGCGGCAACGCCATCAAGTTCACCGAGACCGGCGAGGTCGTCGTCTCGGTCACTCGCGAGGCCGACGCTCCGGGCGAAAGCGCCGGCCGGCCGATTGTCCTGCGATTCGCCGTGACCGACACCGGGATCGGTGTCAGCGAGTCCGCTCGCCAGTCGCTCTTCCAGCCGTTCAGCCAGGCCGACATGTCGACGACCCGCAAGTACGGCGGCACGGGTCTTGGCCTGTCCATCTCGCGGCAGCTCGTGGAGCTGATGGGCGGCGAGATCGGCGTCGAGTCGACCGAGGGGGCCGGCAGCACGTTCTGGTTCACCGCACACTTCGAGCCGTCCGACACCGTGCTCGAGGAAGACGGCGAGCTCCCGGAACTCACCGGCCGGCGTGTCCTCATCGTCGACGATAACGCGACCAACCGACGGATCCTCGATCACCAGGTCACGACCTGGGGCATGCACGCAACGGTCGCCCCCGGTGGCCACGAGGCCCTCATCGAGCTGACCAATGCCGTCGAAGGCGGCGCGGCGTTCGATCTCGTCATCCTCGACCTGCAGATGCCGGTGATGGACGGCCTG
>JAXDKX010000115.1:0-6824 GCA_034666905.1 Chloroflexota bacterium
CGGGTCGAGGTCGAGCAGCTCGCCGCCGAGGACATCAAGCGCCTCCTGCGCCGATCGACGAAGACAGTCGAGGCCCGCTTCGACTGGCTCGATGACGCCGCCTCGGAACGTCCTGAGTGGATCGCCGCCTTCCTCGAGATGAAGACGGTCTGGCACCCGATCGGGGGCTGACGATGGCCATTGGAACCCGCGGCGGCTCGCCCCGCCGGCCAGGTGGCCAGGCTCCGAGGGCCGACGGCACGGCTGAGCGCCGGGTCTTCGTCCTCGCATCACCGCGGACGGTCTGGGCGACCCTGCATGACCCGGCCGCCACGAGCGCGCTCTTTCCCGAGCTGCACCTTGGGCCTGCCGCACCGCCATGGCCTGCCGCCGCGACCACGCGCTCCGGGCGTGCCCGCCTCGGCCTGCTCCGCGAGGCCGCCCGGGTGGAGAGCCTCGAGGCACGACCTGATGCCCGATTCCGGTTGCGGGTGACTGGCTCGGGATTTGACAGCCAGTGGAGCTGGCGCCTGGAACCCGTTGCGGGAGGCACCCGCGTCATCCACGGCGCCACGTTCGAGCCGTTCGATCGCTGGACCGGGATCCTGGTCCGGCTGGGACGGGCATCGCTCGCCAGCAGGGTCGAGGCGCACCTCCGCGTCCTCAAGGAGCATGCTGAAGCGGCTGAGCGAGAGTCCCGCTCGGCCACGTAGCGGCGCAGCGGGCAGTCGGCCCTCCAGTCGGTCATGCTTTTCAGTATTGACTGAACGTTCTGAACTGAACTAGCATCAGCCCGTGATGACCGATGCCCAGTCCACGTTCGTGGAGCGGATGGGGGTCCTGGGCACCCAGGCCGGAATGCCGCGCATGGCCGGCCGAGTCTGGGGCTGGCTCCTGATCTGCGAGCCACCCGAGCAGACCGGCGCACAGCTTGCCGAAGCGCTCGAAGCGAGTCGCGGATCGATCAGCGGCTCCGTGCGATTGCTCGCGACCGTCGGGCTCATCCATCGGTCGACGAAGCGAGGCGACCGTCGCGAGTACCTCAGCATCCCGCCAGGGTCGATCGCGGCGCTGCTGCGAAGCGAGCAGCGGAGACTGGCCCCCTGGCTGCAATTGAGCCTCGAGGGACTGGACCTGGTGCGCGAGCAACCCCCGGATCACCGGGAACGCATGCAGGAATTCCACGACCTCTACGAATTCTTCGAGCGCGAGATGCCGGCCATCACGGCCAACTTCCTCGCCGCACGGAAAGGAATCGCATGACGTCCGTCATCCAGGCCGAGCGCCTGACGAAGAGCTACGGAACGCATCGCGGGATCATCGAGCTCGATCTCGAGGTCGCCGAGGGCGAGATCTTCGGCTTCCTCGGACCAAACGGGGCGGGCAAGACGACGACCATGCGGGTCCTGCTCGACCTGATCCGCCCGACGAGCGGCCGGGCGGCCGTCTTCGGCATCGACACTACGGTCGATCCCGTGGCGATTCACCGGCGTGTCGGGTACCTGCCCGGCGAGTTCGACCTGTACGACCGGCTGACGGGGGCGCAGACGATCGCCTACTTCGGGAACCTGCGCGGTGGGGTCGATCGGGCGTACGTCTCCGAGCTGATCGAGCGTCTCGACCTCGACCCGAGCCGGCGCTTCAAGGAATACTCGAAGGGCAACAAGCAGAAGGTCGGGCTGATCGTCGCCCTCCAGCACAAGCCGGACCTGCTCATCCTCGACGAGCCGACGTCAGGCCTCGACCCGCTCGTCCAGCAGACCTTCTTCGCGCTCGTCCGCGAAGCCCGTGAAGCCGGGCGTTCGATCTTCCTCTCGAGCCACATCATCGACGAGGTCGATCGCACCTGCGATCGCGTGGCGATCATCCGCGAGGGCCGTCTCGTCCAGGTCGACCGAATCGAGGAGATCCGGCGGCTCGCCTTCCACCATGTCGAGCTGACGTTCGAGGCGCCCGTCGCGCCCGCGGTGTTCGACGGGCTGCCCGGGGTCAGCGAGGTCGTGGCCGAGGGCCACGTGGTCACCATGCGCGTGAACGGGCCGATCGGGGCGGTCATCACTGCGGCGGCCGCGCACGGCATCGTGGACGTGGTCAGCCGGGAGCCGAACCTCGAGGACGTCTTCCTCGCCCAGTACGGTGAGCAGCCGATCCCCGCGGGAGTGGCCAGTTGACCGCCGGGGCGCGCATCTTCGCCCGGCCCGGCGTGTGGGCTCGGGTCGCGGGCCTGGGGACGATCTACGGCAAGACCGTTCGCGACAGTCGCCGAGCGGCCATCGTTGTCGGCATCGTTGCCGGCCTGTTCATCGTCGGGACGGGCGCGCCCTATGGCGTCGCCCCCGAGTTCTCCACGGTCGAGCTCCGCCGCCAGTTCATCGCCGGCCTGACCGCCCTGCCGCTCGCGGTGCGCGGCCTCCTCGGCGAGCCGATCAACCTCGAATCCCTCGGCGGATTCCTGTCGTGGCGGGTCGGCAACTTCCTGCCGATCATGCTCGGGCTCTGGCCGGTGCTCGCCCTGTCCGGGACCCTGGCCGGCGAGGCGGCCAGGGGCAGCCTGGACCTGCTCGCTTCGACCCCGCGGGCCCGGCGCACGATCGCGCTCGAGAAGCTCGCCGGTCACATCACGGCGGTCGTCTTCGCCATGCTCATCCTCGGCCTCAGCATCTGGGGGGTCGGCAAGGCGTTCGGGTCGCTGCCGGGCGACGAAATCTCGCTCGGGGCCGCCCTCGGACAGGTCCTGTTGTACGGCCTGATGATGCTCGCCGTGGGCGGGGTCTCGTTCGCGACAGCCCCATACCTCGGTCGGACTCGAGCCCTCGGCCTGGGGCTCGTCACGCTGTTCGCAAGCTATCTGATCTACGGCTACGCGACGCTCTCGCCTCTCATCGATGCGCTCAAGCCACTGTCCTTCTTCGCCTGGACGGCCGGGCACCGACCGATCGCCGGCGCCGCCGACTGGGCATCGATTGCGCTTCTCGCAGGCGTCGACCTCGTGCTGCTGGGCATCGGCGTGGTGGCGTTCGTGCGGCGCGACCTCGGGAGTGTCGCGAACGTCGGTTGGCTCCGGTTGCCGACGCTCCCCGCCGGCGTCGCCGGTCCGTTCTCTCGCCAGCTGGCGGATCGAGCGGGGGTGGCGATCGCGTGGGGCATCGGCATCGGGCTGTACGGCATGCTCATCGCGGCATCGGCCAGGGCCTTCGCCGACAGCCTGGGATCCCTACCGCAGATCGTGGCGCTCATCAAGGCCATCTACCCGGGGGTCGACCTGGCGCAGCCCTCGGGTGTCCTCCAGCTGACGTTCTTCGGCTTCGGAACGTTCATCTTCGGCTTGGCCGGAGCGTCATTCCTGGCCGCCTGGGCGAGCGACGAGGGCCGGCGCCGGCTCGAGGTCGTCCTCTCGACACCGCGTTCCCGAGCGAGCTGGGCCCTGCGGAGCGGAGCGGGGGTGGTGGCGGCAATCGCGATCGTCGCGACGATCGTGGCGGCCATGATCGGGATCGCCGTCGCGTCGCAGAATGGCGACCTTGGCGCGCCGATCGGCGGGATCGCTGTCCTCGGCCTGGCCTCGGCCGGATACGCGGGAGTTGGCCTCGCCGTTGGTGGCCTCGTACGGTCATCGCTTGCCGCCGTCGTAACCGCCTTCCTCGTTATCGCGACGTTCGTGATCGACACGCTCGGCGCCGCCCTCAAGCTCCCGGACCCGATCATCCAGCTGTCGCTCTACAAGCACCTCGGCCAGCCGATGGCCGGGATCTTCGATCCGGTCGGGATTGCGGTGGCCGCGGCCATGGTGATTGTCGGTGTGGCGGTCTGCGCATTCGGCCTGACACGGCGGGACATCGGCAGGTAACGTCCCGGGGTGAGCCCCTTCATCGTCGGCCTCGTGGCGTTCGCGGCCGTGCTGCACGTTGCCTGGAACATCCGGCTCAAGACCGCCGGTGACCCGCTCCGGGCGGCGACGATCGGCATGCTGGCGGCGGCCGTGGGGATCGTGCCGGCCGGGATCGTCGTCTGGTGGCTCGGGGGCCGCGTGGCAGTCCCGGCCGACGGGATCGCGCTTGGCGTGGCGTCCGGGGTGGTCGAGGCTGCGTACTTCATCTTCCTGGCGGCTGCCTACCGGCGGGGCGATCTGTCGGTGGTCTACCCGCTTGCCCGGGGAACGGCGCCGCTGCTGGCCGTCATCGTCGGCGTTGGACTCCTCGGGGAGCGGCTCGGGGTCGCCGGTTCAGTTGGCGTGGTGGCCCTCCTGGCGGGGTTTCTCTGGCTCCAACGGCCGTGGCGCGCGATCGCCCTGGCACGAAGCGGCGGGCGTGCCGGCGAGCCGCGGCGAGCGGCGGTCAACACCGCCGTCCTGTTCGCGCTCGCGACTGGGGTGATGATCGCGACGTACACCACGATCGATCGGCTGGGGACGCGCCTGATCGCCCCAGTCCCGTACGCCGCGATCCTGTGGGCAACCTGCTCCGTGGTGCTGGTCGGCTGGGTCGCGTTCGTGGCCGGCGGCGACCTGCTTCGACACGGCCCGGACGATGCACGACGGGCCGCGTTCGGAGGCTGGTTGACCCTGGTGGCCTACCTCTGCATCCTCGGGGCTCTGAGCGTCGCACCCCTGTCCGGCGTCGCTCCGCTGCGCGAGTCGGCGACGGTCGTCGCGGCAGCCTGGGGCTCGGTCAGGATGGGCGAGGCTGCCGACCGGGCAGAGGTGGGCCGCCGGATTGGCGCATCCGCGCTGATCGTTGCCGGGGCGCTGCTGCTGGCGATCGGCGGCTGAGCGCGGGACCGAGCGGCGGGCCGAGCGGGCCGGCGGCGGGCCGTGGGCGGCCGGCGGGCAGCCACGGGCCCAGGGCGGCCACTCCGTCTCGGGCCTCTGGCCCCCGCGGCATCCGTCGCCCGACCCCATAGCGGCACAACTTGCACCGGTGGGCACGTATGGCCGATCCGGGGTTGGGCTGGCTCCGTCAGGGAGTGCGTGGAGGATTCCTTGAGCGTGCCAAGCCGGCCCTGGCGCGCGAGTCTGGGCTGGTTCAGTGCGTCGATCGGCCGTACCTGCCCCCGGAGGCAAGTTCTGCCAGATCGTGGTCGCGGCTCACGTGGGGCGAAGCTGCCGTCAGGGGGGCGTGCCCGTCCCGAGCCCCAAAATGGCGGAACTGCCACCCACGGGCTAGTAAGGCCGATTCCGACGCCGAAACCGCCTCGATTGGCCCTGCCCGAGCATCTCGCGAGCGTGGACGCGCCGTCCGACGTGCCGTTTGGACAGGATCTGGACCCTCGATTGGCCATAGGAGTCCACGCGTGGATGGTGCGCCGAAAATGATGTCGCGCCCAGCCCGCTCCGCCCGTCCGCCCAGCCCGCCCGCTCCCGCTCCCGAGGCCTAGGTGGCCTCTGCGGGCGGTACCCGACCGAAGAGCCGCCGGCGACCGAACCGGCTGTTGACCAGCGCCACACCCCCGATGACCAGGGCGGTGCCGACCAGCAGGCGCCCATCGATCGGCTCCTGCAGCACGAGGAAGCCGAGCACGATCCCGACCACCGGGATCTCGTAGGCGACAAGCGTGGTCCGGGTTGCTCCCCAGCTGGCGAGCAGTCGAAACATGGCGAGGTAGGCGAGCCCCGATCCGAGGAGGCCGAGCCAGACGATCGAGAAGATGGCCTGCAGGTCAGGGCGGGAATCCCACGGATGTTCGAACAGGATCGCGATCGTGCCCGCGATCAGCAGCGCGAAGGTGACCTGGAACACGGCTGGGATCATCGGCGGCACGCCACGCATGTTGTGCCTCGCGTAGACCGCGCCTACGGCGTAGCTCAGCGCCGCGCCGAGCAGCGCGATCTCCCCGGTGATGTCGGAACCACTCGTCGACAGGTCTCGACTGGTCAGCACGACCACGCCGATGAACCCGACCCCCAGGCCAATTAGACCGTTCACCCGGATCGGTTCGTCGTGAAGGAAGAGGGGAGCGATGATGATGGCAAACAATGGGACCGCCGACGTGAGGATCGCCGCGATGGACGAATCGACGGACTTCTCCGCCCAGGTGATGAGCGCGAACGGGATCACGATGTTGACGATGGCCATGACCACGAGGTGGCCGTAGATCCGGCGCTCCCGGGGCACCTTCTGGCCGGCCACTCGGAGCACGACCCAGAGGAGTGCGGCCCCGACGAGAAGCCGGAGCGCCACGAGGGTAAACGTCCCGAAATCGTCGACGGCGAGCTTGATGAAGAGGTAGCTCGAGCCCCACATAAACCCGAGGGCCAGGAAGATGAGCCAGAGCGATCGATTCGAGGGTACAGGCATCGCCAGATGATAGCGGCAGTTGGCCTACGCGGGTAGGCCAACCGAGCCTCGAACATGCCTCAGACGCGTGCGGACCACGGCGCCGGCGCCCCGCCCGCACGCAAGCGCGCGGCCCCGCGCGCTGCGACCCGGCCGACCATCGCCATCCCAGCCTCAGCGCCAGCGGGTCAGGATCGCCTCCCGATCGAACAGCGCGACGCCAATCCGAAGCCCAATCAGGCTCACGACGAGCACGATGGCCGTCAGGAGCAGGTAGCCGCTGGCGCCGACCAGCAGCGTCGCTGTCGCCTGCAGAAGGGTCACGCCGATGATCGGCACGACGATCACCCCGCCGATCTGCTGGGCGACCCGGGGATCGTTGACCCGCGAGCTGACGATGACGGCAGCCACGACGGAGGAAAGCCCGACCGCCGGACCCAGCAGCACCACGCCGACCAGCCAGCTCGGATCGGTCACGACGCCGATCAGGTTTGAGCCGAACACCAGGGAGGCCAGGATGACGAACGCGAGGTACGTGATCCATCCCGCCACTACCCCGGGCACGAGTGCTGC
>JAXDKX010000116.1:0-6255 GCA_034666905.1 Chloroflexota bacterium
GAATGGATTGGCCGGTCGCGAGCGGGACGAGCCCATGTCGGGTCCGGCTGCCGTCGACGAGGGCTCGAGCCAGGCCAGGCGCGCCGCCTTCGACCCTCGGTCGGCATCCTCCCAGTAGTCGCACGAACGATGATCGAAGCCCGGGTCGGCACACGGGGGGACCAGGCCGAAGCTCGCCTCATCAACAACGTCGACGACCCGGGTCTCGTTCATCCGCCGGCCCGGCCTGCTTCAGCCGACGAGATCGACGAGGGCGCCGTCGTGGACGATCGCGGTCGCCTCGGCGATATCCGGGCCAGGTTCTCGATCGCCGTCGAGGTGGCGGACCCGTCCTCGCAGGCGGGCGAGCGCCTCCGCGACGCCCGTACCCGGGGTTGCGCCGCCTGGGCCAGCCACGCGCAGGTCCAGGGCCTGCGCGGCAACCAGGAGCTCGATGGCCAGGATCCGCTCGACGTGGCCCAAGACGGTCCGGGCGTGGCGCGCGGCGACCGAGCCCATCGACACGTGGTCTTCCTGGTTGGCACTGGTCGGGATCGAATCGGCCGAGGCCGGGTGCGCGAGCACCTTGTTCTCCGACGCCAGGGCGGCGGCGGTGTACTGGTAGATCATCATGCCCGAGTCGACGCCTGACGAGGCGGCCAGGAAGGCCGGGAGACCTCCATTGAGCCGCGCATCGACGAGCAATGCGGTCCGCCGTTCGCTGATCGAACCGAGCTCGGCCAGCGCCAGCTTCGCAAAGTCGAGGGCGAGAGCGATCGGCTCGCCGTGGAAGTTGCCACCACTGATGACGGTGCCGCCGCCGGTCGCGATCGCCTCAGGATCCGCGACGCCCCCGCCCGGGAAGACGAGCGGGTTGTCGGTTGCCGAGTTGAGCTCGATGTCGAGCACGCGCCGCAGGTGGTCCAGGGCATCACGCACGGCGCCGTGGACCTGCGGGACGCAGCGAAGCGAATACGGATCCTGGATCTTGTGGGCATGGCCGTGGTGGCCCTGCTGCAGGGCGCTGTCACGGAGGAGGTGGCGGAGCTCCCCGGCGACCGCGATCTGGCCCGGATGGGGTCGGGCCAGCTGGTAGGCCGCGGCGAAGGCCACGTCGGTGCCGAGGAGCGCCTCCACGCTCATTGCCGCAGCCACACTGGCCGTCCGGGCAAGGCGATCGGCGTCGGCCAGCAACAGCGCACCGATGGCGCTCATCATCTGCGTGCCGTTCAGGAGGGCGAGCCCCTCCTTGGCCTGGAGCGCCAGCGGTTCGAGGCCGGACTCGCGCAGGGCGATGAGCGCCGGGACGACGGCGCCGCGGAACTCGACCTGGCCGCGGCCGATGAGCGGCAGGGCGAGATGGGCGAGCGGGGCCAGGTCGCCCGAAGCTCCCAGGCTGCCCTGCTCCGGAACCATAGGATGGATTCCGGCGGCCAGGAACGCCAGCAATCGGTCGACGATCAGCGGGCGACATCCGCTGTGACCCAACGCCAGCGTGTTGGCCCGGAGCAGCAGCATCGCCCGGACGATCTCCCGTGGGAAGGCCGCACCGACCCCTGCGGCGTGGCTCATCAGGAGGTTCTCCTGGAGCCGCTCGACATCACCGGCCTGGATCGACACCGATGCGAGATCGCCAAAGCCCGTGGTCACGCCATAGACCACGGCGCCCGATGCGACCAGCCCTTCGATGACGTCGCGTGCTTCCTGCATGCGCTCGCGGGCGCCGGAATCGAGTGCAACGGTGGCGCCATGGCGAGCGACGGCCTCGACGTCAGCGATCGTCAGGTTCGCGCCGGTCAGCTCGATCATGGTGGCGGGCACGCTCGTGTCGCGGTCACGGTTGGCGCCAGGCGGCTCCTCGCTGCTCACCGTGCCGAGGATAGTCGGCTATGCTGCCCGCCGCCCACCCATCGAGACCAGAGGTTTCCGCTTGCTCGCCTTCATCGACCAGATCGTCATCCCGTTCCTGAACAGCCTGTACGGGACGGTTGGCTATCTCGGGGTGGTCGTGGCGATGACCATCGAATCGGCGATGATCCCGCTCCCCTCGGAGCTGATCCTCCCGTACGCGGGTTTCCTGGTCTCCGATGCGACCAAGCTCGAGCCGTTGACCCACGGTCCCTGGGGTTTCTGGCTGGTGGTGGTCGCGGCGACGATCGGCAACACGCTTGGCTCGCTGATCGCGTATGGCATCGGCGCGTACGGCGGCCGGCCGTTCCTCGAGCGCTACGGCAGGTACCTGCTGATCCGCCACCACGAGATCGACCTTGCCGATGGGTTCTTCGTCCGGCATGGTGCGGCGACGGTCTTCGTGGGCCGCCTCCTCCCGATCGTCCGGACGTTCATCAGCTTCCCGGCCGGCGTCGCCCGCATGCCCCTCGGACGGTTCGTCGTCTACTCGACGGCCGGCGCCTTCATCTGGTCGGCACTGCTGGTCTACGCCGGAACCGTGCTCGGGGCGAGATGGGTCGAGATCCGCCAGGCATTGCAGCCGTTCGACCTGCTGATCGCCGTCGTCGTCGTGGCGCTCGTCGCACTCTTCGTCTGGTGGCGTCTCGGGACGCCCGGCCGGCCGCGTCGTTCGAACCCGGCCGGTTAGGCCGCGGGCCGCCGTTCCTCGTTCGGTCGGACGGATCGGAACTCCCGGTAGAGCAGCAGGTCGTACAGGATCTTGAGGCCACCGGCCAGGTAGAACGGCACGGACGCGAAGCCGGCGCTCGACACCAGGACCGTTCCGATCGAGGGCGAAATCGCGGCACCCGTGGTCCGCGCGATCCCGGTCACCCCAGCCGCCGCCGATCGCTCGTCCGGGTCGACCACCGACATCACGTACGACTGGCGGGTAGGGACGTCCATCTGGCTGAGGCTGAACCGCAGGAGCAGCACCCCGATCGCGAGTGGCAGGTTGGGCATCAGCGGCACCAGGATGAGCAGGACGTTCGATGGGATGTGGGTGAAGACCATCGTGTTGATGAGCCCGATCCGGTCGGCGATCCGGGCAGCCGAGAGCGACGAGACCGCGGCCAGCAGGTTCGCTCCGAAGAAGATCGAGCCGAGGAGGCCCGGCTCGACGCCGTACGTGAGATGGAACCAGTACGCCATCAGGCTCAGCGGCACGAAGCCACCGGCGAACGCATCGATCGAGAAGAGCGCCGACAACCGGAGGACCACGGACCGCGAGCGACCGAGGCCGAAGCGACGCCGGATCTCATCGGTCGCCACGGCGCGGGGCGGGGCCTCGATCGCCTCGCCGAGCCGGCTGAATCCGAACGCCATCGCGAGTCCGATCAGCGCATAGCCGATCACGATCGCCCGGTACGCGTCGGCGGCCGGGGTGCCGAGGTCGATCAGGGCCTGGCTGACCAGTCCCGCGCCCAGCGCACCCGTGGCCGTGGCGACGTAGCCGACCAGGTTGTACCAGGCGAAGGTTGCGGTCCGCCGGGCGTCCGGCGTCGTCTGCGAGAGGCCGGCCTGCTCGATGGCCAGGAATGGCCCGACCTCGTTGCCCGTCGGCGAAATGACGCCGATCGTGGCGGCCAGGATGAGCAGCGGCGCCCAGCTCGTGGCGGCGAACACCAGCCCGGCTCCGACCATCAGCAGCGACCCCGCGACCAGCACTCGCCGACGGCCAAGCCGGTCGGCATTCGTGGTGAGCCACAGCGAGACCAGGGTGTCGCCGATAAGCGTGAGCGTGAGGACCAGGCCGATCGTGAGTGGATCGAGCCCCAGGGCGGCGAGGTAGAGCACCAGGACCACGGCCAGGAAGCCATAGCCGAACATCCGGAGGGTGCGCAGCACGAAGAGCAGCCGCCCGTTCCGGTCGAGGCCGCGAAGGCTCGCGATCAGACCGGAGTCCGAGGCGGCAGGCGTCGTCACCTGGCGAGTCTACGGACTCGGCCGCCCGGCCGGGACCCAGACTGTGCGGTCGGCGCGTCGTTGGACGGTCTGCCAGAAAGCCGGCGATGACCACGGATCGCCACGACACCGACACGCCCGGCCATGACGGAGCCGTCGCGCATCACCTGACCGATGACCACGGCGACGACCATGGGCACGACGACCACGCCCATGCGGAGGCAGCCCTCGGCCCGATCGACGTGGCCGCCTGGGCCGCCGGCGTCGCGGGTGTCGCGATCGGCCTCGTCATCGCCGCCTGCTTCGCGCTCGCCACGAGCGGCATCAGCTAGGTCCCGGCCACCTTCACTGCCGCCAGGCCCGCCGGCGGGCCAGTCCTAGAAGAGCCCGACGATATTGCCGTCCGCGTCGATATCGATCTTCTCTCCGCCTGGTCGCGATGGCAGCCCAGGCATCGTCCGCATCTCGCCGCACAGTGGCGTGATGAAGCCGGCCCCGGCCGAGAGGCGGACCTCACGGATCGGGACACGGAAGCCGGTCGGGCGGCCCTTGAGCGATGCGTCGTGGCTGAGTGAGTACTGCGTCTTGGCCATGCAGATCGGCAGGTGGCCGTAGCCCAGCTCCTCGAATTGCTTCAATGACTTGCTGGCTGCCGGCAGGAAGTCGACGCCGTCGGCGCCGTAGATCTTCGTCGCGATCGTGTCGATCTTGACCGCGAGCGCCATGTCGTCGGGGTAGAGCAACTCGAACCTGGACTCGTCGCTCTCGGTCGCCGCCCAGACGGCCTCGGCGAGCGCCGCCGCGCCCTTGCCGCCGTCAACGAAGTGGGTCGCGACGACCGCATCGCGCGCCCCGGCCGCCAGGGCGACCTCGCGTATCGCCTCGACCTCGGCTGGCGTGTCGGTCGGAAAGGCGTTGATCGCTACCACGGCCGGCACCCCGAAGATCGTGACGTTCTCGATCTGCTTGGCCAGGTTGGCCGCTCCCCGCCGGACGGCCTCGACGTTCTCCTCGAGGAGGGCCGGATCGAGTGGCTTGCCGGCCACGATCCTGCCGACGCCGCCATGCATCTTGAGCGCCCGGACGGTGGCGACGACCACGGCCGCATCCGGGATCAGTCCGGACGCCCGGCACTTGATGTCGAAGAACTTCTCCGCTCCCATGTCCGCGCCGAAGCCGGCCTCGGTGCAGACGATGTCATTCGTCACCAGGGCAAGGCGGTCGGCGATGATCGAGTTGTTGCCGTGGGCGATGTTGGCGAATGGCCCGGCGTGAACGAAGGCCGGGCCACCTTCGAGGGTCTGGAGCAGGTTGGGCTTGATGGCGTCGCGCAGGAGGACCGTCATCGCACCGGCGACGCCGATCGCCTCTGCCGTGATCGGTTTGCCGTCGGTCGTCGTGGCCAGGACGATCCGGCCGAGCCGGGCGCGCAGGTCGAACAGGTCGGTCGCGAGCGCAAGGACCGCCATGACCTCGGAGCCGACCGTGATGACGAACTCGGTTTCGCGCGGGATACCGTCCTCGCGTCCGCCGAGCCCGATCACCACGTGGCGCAGGGCTCGGTCGCTGATGTCCACCACGCGCGGCCAGAGAATTCCGTGCGGGTCGATCCCCAGCGGGTTCTTGTGGTGGAGGCTGTTGTCGAGGAAGGCGCCGGCGAGGTTGTGTGCCGCCCCAATCGCGTGGACGTCGCCGGTCAGGTGGAGGTTGAAGTCCTCCATCGGGATCACCTGGCTGTAGCCGCCACCGGCCGCACCGCCCTTGATCCCGAACACTGGCCCCAGCGATGGCTGGCGGATGTTGACCGCCGCCCGCTTGCCGATGTGGTTGAGGCCCTGGGCGAGGCCGACTGATGTGGTGGACTTGCCCTCGCCAAGCGGCGTCGGTGTGATCGCGGTGACGACGACGTACTTGCCGCGCGGCCGCTCCGCCTCGAGCCGCTGGATCCCCTCGAGCGTCACCTTCGCCTTGGTCGGCCCATAGAGCTCGAGCTCGCCATCGGCGATGCCGAGGTCATGCGCAACGTCGACGATGGGTCGCGGCGTGACGCCTCGGGCGATCTCAAGATCAGTCGGGAAGCTCATCGATCTCCTCGGCCTGCGGCGGGCTGGGCGACGGCCTCCCTGGCGACCGCTGCCCGGCGATCGCCGGCCCGTCGGTCGGCGGCCTGGCGTTCCGCAGCGCGGACCAGGTGGGTCAGCAGCAGCGCGTTGGTCAGCGGGCCGACGCCACCGGGGACCGGCGTGATCGCCGATGCGACCTGGCTGGCCGACTCGAAGTCGACGTCCCCGACGATCCGGTCGTCCACGACGTTGATCCCGACGTCCACCACGACCGCCCCGGGTTTCAGCATCGCCCCGGTGACGAGCCCAGGCTTTCCGGCGGCAACCACCACGATGTCTGCGCGCCGCACCTTGCCCG
>JAXDKX010000117.1:0-3205 GCA_034666905.1 Chloroflexota bacterium
GAGGACCTGCCCGAACGTGTCGAAGCCTGGAACGCCATCGATCGCGTCGTCTGGCAGGACATCGATGCGGAACGGCTCAGCCCGGCACAGCTCGAGGCCATGCGCGGGTGGGTTGCCGGCGGCGGTCGGCTAGTGATCGCCGGCGGAACGATCGGCCCCAAGGCGCTCGCCGCCTTTCCGGACGCGCTGCTGCCTTACCGCCCGACGGCGACGACCGACGTGCCCGCCGCTTCGCTGACCGGCCTGCTGGGCGCCGTCCCGTCGGGAGCCACGCAACTTCCCGCGCTCTCAGGTTCGTTGACGGACGGTCGGATGCTGGCGGCCGTGGGAGATCGAGTCGTGGCGGCCGAGCGCGCCTACGGCAGTGGCAAGGTGACACTCCTCGGGTTCGACCCGACCGCTTCGTGGATCGTGGCATCGAAGGCATCCGAGAGCCTGTGGCGCCGCCTGCTCCCGGCTCGATCATCGGGCGGCCTCACCCTCTCCGACGACAGCATGCTGATCGGCGCCGTCTCGCAACTCCCATCGCTGGCGCTGCCGCCGATTGGCGGGCTGATCATCCTGCTGGGCGGGTACATCCTGCTCATCGGACCGCTCAACTACGTCGTCCTGCGTCGCCTCGATCGACGGGAATGGGCATGGCTGACCATGCCGGTCCTGGTCGTCGTGTTCACCGTGGTCGCCTACGGGTTCGGGGCAGCCCTCCGGGGGAACGACGTGATCGTCAACGAGGTGGCGATCGTCTACGGCGCGACCGGTACGACCGATGGGACCGGGCAGATCTATCTCGGCGTCTTCTCACCATCACGGGGCAAGTACCAGCTCCAGGTCCCGGGTGGTGCCCTGCTGTCGTCGCCGATCAACGGTGACGTCTTCGGAAACTCCGGTACCGCCAGCCAATTGGACGTCCTCCAGGGCGACCCGGCGCGGGTCCGCGATCTCGACGTGGGGTTCGGCTCGCTGCGCACGATCCATGCCGAGACACGGGTCGATGCCCCGCTCGTCCAGGCGGATCTTCGCCTCGAGAGCGGACACCTGAAGGGCACCGTCAAGAACGCCTCGACCGAGACGCTCCAGAGCACGGCGGTTGTGCTGGGCGGCACGGTCATCGTGCTCAAGGACCTGGCGCCAGGTGAGCAGACCCAGGTCGACGTTGCGATCCAGAACACCCAATTTGGCCAGTCGCTCTCCGACAAGGTCGTTGGCCAGATGTTCTTTCCGAATGGCAACCCGAACCCGGACACGAACAACCTCTACGTTCGCCATTCGATGGTCGATCAGCTGACCTACGATCCCAACTTCGGCTCGACCGGTGTGCTGGACACGGAGGGACCCGTCCTGATCGCCTGGGGCTCGCGCGACCTCCTGGCGGTCGAGATCGAGAAGCAGCAGCCGCGGCGCCTCGGGAACGTGCTCTACTACCTGCCAGCGAAGCTGGCCATCCACGGGACGACCACGTTCCGCTCGGACCTTATCCGCTCGAGCGTGATCGCTACCGACGCCGCCTTCTTCAGCAAGGATCCGTTCAACATGAACTTCGGGCGGGGCTCGGCGACGATCGCGTACCGGCCAACCACCTTCGACGGCGCACTGGAGGTGTCGGGGCTGGCCATCGGGCTCAACTTCGGCGGGGACAACGGGCTGGCAGTCGTACCGACGCCGGTCCAACCGCTGGCCTCGATCCCGCCGCGCTGCCCCAACCCGCCAACCGCGGACTGTGCCCCGGCGATCGTCGACGGCCTCCCCGAGGTCGAGGTCTTCGACGTCCAGGGCCAGGAATGGAAGCGGTTGCCGCACCTGTCGCCGGGGCCCCGCTACGGGTTGACAGATCCGGCACGGTATGTCGACCCATCCTCCGGCACGGTCCTGGTTCGGTTCGTGAACGACCGGCAGGACAACGTGGGATTCAGTGTCGACCTGTCGATCACGGGGAACGTCCAGTGAGCGCGATCGTGCGGACCGAGGGCCTCGTCAAGCGCTATGACCGGACGCTCGCGGTCGCCGGCATCGACCTGGCCATTGACCAAGGCGAGATCTTCGGCCTCGTCGGCCCCAACGGCGCGGGCAAGACCACGACGCTGCGCATGCTGGCGACACTGCTGCGACCGTCGGCCGGCGAAGCGGAGATCGATGGCTGGTCGGTCATCAGGAACCCCGATCACGTCCGTCGCGTCATCGGCTTCATGCCGGATGTGTTCGGGGTCTACGACGACATGAAGGTCTGGGAGTATCTCGACTTCTTCGCTCGATGCTACGGCCTGCCGGCCGCCGGACGGCGACGCATGATCGGCGATCTGCTCGAGCTGGTGGACCTCGGCGCGCGGCGCGACGACTACGTCCAGACCCTGTCACGCGGCATGGAGCAGCGCCTCTGCCTAGCGCATGCCCTCGTCCACGATCCCAAGGTGCTGCTGCTCGACGAGCCGGCATCGGGCCTGGATCCGCGGGCGCGAGTCGAGCTGCGGGAGCTCCTCCGCGAGCTGCGAGCCCTGGGCAAGACGATCCTGATCAGCAGTCACATCCTGCCCGAGCTCGAGGAGCTGTGCACCAGCGTGGCGATCGTCGACCAGGGCAAGGTCCTGGCCCAGGGTCGGGTCGCCGACATCGAGCGGCGACTGCGCTTCGGGGCGGTTCTGCGGGTTCGGCTGCTGGCGGAAGGCGAGGCGCTCGAAGCCGCGCGCGACCGCTTCGCCGCCGATCCCGACGTTGCCTCTGCGACGATCCAGGACGACGGAACGATCGAGCTTGGATTCCGCGGCGACGACGCAGCCTCGGCTCGACTCCTCGCGGAATCCGTGTCGGCCGGCCTGCCGATCGTGAGCTTCGCCCGCGCTGCAAGCGATCTCGAGGAACTCTTCCTGCAGGTCACTGCCCCGGACCGCCAGCCGCTCGAAGCCGCCTAGCGAACCGATGACCGACGCGATCGCAACGCCTTCACCGTCCCAGCCGCCCACCAGGCCGAGCCGCTTGCTCGATGCGCTGCGCGCCCTGACACGCACCAGCGGCGGGATCGGGGCGGTGAGCGTCAAGGAGCTGCGCGGTCGCATGCGCGGGCGACGGGCGTTCGTGATCCTGACGATCTACCTGCTCCTGCTGGGGGGCTTCGCCTGGATGGTCGAGCTGATCATGGAGCGCAGCACGTCGTCCGGCTTCGGGGGACCCTCGACGTACGCGGGCGCGTCCATTGGCCAGGGCATCTTCGCCG
>JAXDKX010000118.1:0-3120 GCA_034666905.1 Chloroflexota bacterium
GCGATCGTAGGGTCGCCGGCCGACGAGACGGCGCGGGTTCGACAGGAGGTCCGGGTGCTTGAAGAAGGCATTGAAGACGTCGAGGCGGAAGCCGTCCACGCCACGATCGAGCCAGCCCTTGACCATCGTCAGCATCGCCGCCCGTACCGCCGGGTTGTGCCAGTTCAGGTCAGGCTGCTCCGGCAGGAACGTGTGGAGGTAGAACTGGCCGCGCGTCTCGTCCCAGGTCCAGGCGGAGCCGCCGAAGAACGACGTCCAGTTGTTCGGCTTGTGCAGGCGGCCGAAGCGGTCGCGAACTCCGTCGCGCCAGAGGTACCAGTCCGCGTACGGTCCGTTCCGGTCCCGCCGCGATTCCTCGAACCAGCGGTGGGCCGAGCTGGTGTGGTTCATGACCAGGTCCAGGACGATCCGGATGCCACGGCGGTGTGCCTCGACAACCAGCCGGCCGAAATCCTCGAGGGTGCCGAAGACCGGATCGATCGCGTCGTAGTCGGCCACGTCGTATCCGACGTCGAAGCCGGGCGAGGGATGGATCGGCGAGAGCCAGATCGCGTCGACGCCGAGCGATCGTTCGGTGCCGTCGTTGAGATACTCGAGCTTGTCGATCAGGCCCGGCAGATCGCCGATCCCGTCGTCGTTGGAGTCGGCGAACGAGCGCGGATAGACCTGGTAGATCACGCCACGCTTCCACCAGTCATCGCCGAACGCCGCCCCGACGACGGGTGCTCCGGCAAGCGTGGCCGCGGCCTTGCCCCCGGAGGTTGGTGCGCGGCGCGGGGCCCTGGGCATGTGGACGACCGTTCCTTCCTCAACCGGCCGAGCGGCGGCCCGCTCGATGCCGGTCCCAGCCTACGACATCGCTCGTTCCGGGCAACGGCGGCCGACGCGCGGGGCCACCTATACTCCTCGCCGATGAGCACCCCCCGCAGCCCCGCCGTTCGTGCCTGATCGCGTTCGAATCGGTGTCGTCGGCCTCGGCGCGGTGGCCCAGGCCGTCCATCTGCCGCTCCTCGACCGCCTCGGCGACCGATACGAGATCGGGGCCATCGCCGACCTGTCGGCAAGCCTGGTCGAGGCGATCGGCGAGCGGTACCGGGTCCCGAAACCGAATCGATTCCTGGGACTGGGGGCGCTCCTTGCCGGAAGCGAGATCGATGCGCTCCTGATCCTGACCTCCGGATCGCACGGTGATGCGATCCTCGCAGGGCTCGACCGAGGCCTCGCCGTCTTTGCCGAGAAGCCGATCGCCTGGACCCTCGCCGAGGCGGATGCGATCTCCGCCCGATTGGCAGCGGATCCAGCCCTCAAGCTGCAGGTCGGCTATATGAAGCTGTACGACCCGGCCGTCGTCGAGGGATTGGCGATTGCCGCCGACACGGGCCGCGTCGGCCCGGTTCGTTCGATCGAGGTCTGCGTCCTCCACCCGTCCGCCGAACGCCAGCTCGCCCACGCGCGCTTGCTCCCTGTGCCCTCCGATGTTCCTGCCGACACGATCGCGCTCCTCCGCAGCGAGCAGGATCGGATCCGGTCGGTGGCCCTCGGGCCTGCCGGGCCGGCGCTTGGGCGCCTCTATTCCGATGTGGTGCTCGGCAGCATCGTCCACGACCTGGCGCTGATCCGCGCATTCGTCGGCAACCCGGTCGCGATCGACGCGGTCGATGTCTGGCCGCCGGGACGGTGGCCACCGTCAGTCGGGGTCACCGGTCGCCTGCGCGACGACATTCGATTCGCCATCCGCTGGCACTACCTTCCGGACTACCCGGCCTATCGGGAAGAGGTCAGGGTCGTCACCGAGCAGGCCACGATCCAGCTCGAGTTCCCGACGCCGTATCTCCTCCACGCGCCGACCGAGCTGCGGGTCGCCGAGCATCACGGTACCGGGCGTCGCGATCTGGGCTATCGCTCGTTCGTCGAGGCGTTCGAGGAGGAGCTGCTCGCCTTTCACGCCCTGGTCGTGGATGGGCGCCCGCCAAAGGCCGGCGCGATCGAGGGACGCGCGGACATCGTCACCTCCCAGATGATCGTGGCCCGCCACGCCACGCAGACCGGCCTGGTAATCGACACCGAGGCGCCTGCTTGATCGAGCGGGCTGTCGTCCACCTCGTCCCGCACACGCACTGGGACCGCGAGTGGTACGAGCCATTCCAGGTCTTCCGCATGCGCCTGGTCGAGCTGGTCGACCAGCTCCTCGAGCGGATGGAGCGCGACCCGCGCATGCGCTTCACGCTGGACGGCCAGTGCGCCACGATCGACGACTATCTGGAGATCCGGCCCGAGGCGGAGCCGCTCATCAGGCGTCTGATCGCGGAGAAGCGCCTCGCGATCGGGCCGTGGCAGATCCTCATGGACGAATTCCTCGTCTCCGGCGAGACGCTCGTCCGCAACCTGCAGATCGGCTGGCGACGGGCGGAAGGCCTGGGCCGTGCCATGCCGGTCGGCTACCTGCCGGACATGTTCGGGCATGTCGCCCAGATGCCGCAGATCCTGCGACGGGCGGGAATCGATGGCGCGGTCGTCTGGCGCGGCGTGCCTGCGGCCTTCGACTGCTTCACCTTCCGTTGGGCGGCACCGGTCGGCTCGGAGGTCGCCGCGGAATACCTGGTCGGCGGTTACGGCAACGGCGCCTACCTGTTCGACGTGCCGGAGCTGCTCGGCGAGAAGCTCGTCGGCTACCGCGCGGCGAACGCGGGCTTCTACGGCGAGCGCTCCGTGCTCGCGATGTATGGCACTGATCATGCCGTTCCGACCCCGCTGCTCGCCGACCTCGTCGCGGCGGTCAACCGCGACGATCCCACCGTGGAGATCCGCCTCGAGACGCTGGCCGATTACACCGCCCGACCCGAGCTCGATGAGCGCCCGGCTCGCCTGTGGACAGGCGAACTGCGCTCCGGGGCCAGGGCGAACATGCTGATGGGGGTCAGCTCGGCCAGGATCGACCTGAAAGCCGCCTGCGCGCGAGCCGAGCGCCTGCTCGAGCGCTACGCCGAGCCGCTCACCGCTTTGCACGGCGGCGACTGGCCGGAACGCCTCCTCGAGCTGGCATGGCGGCGCGTGGTCGACAACTCCGCCCACGATTCGATCTGTGGCTGCTCGCACGACCAGGTCGTGGCACAGGTGCTC
>JAXDKX010000119.1:0-4708 GCA_034666905.1 Chloroflexota bacterium
GTCCTGCGCGAGCTCGGCGAAGTGGCCCGCGGCTACGGGCTCGCTGGCGCCGTCCAGCACGGCGCGTCGACGCTCCCCGACGAGCTCTTCCACCGCTTCCCGGCCGTCGAGACCGCCGAGATCCACCTGGCAACCGGCTTCCAGAACGCGCTGTTCGAGCACCCGGCCTTCCCCGAATCGCTGCATCGCCAGATCGAGGCGTGGTGCTTCGAGAACGCCGCGGACGAGCGCAAGCCTGGACAGACCGACCAGCAGTTCGTCTACACGACGCGAAAGAAGTCGATCGGGCCGTTCAAGCGCCAGCTCTGGGACCTCGAGACGAAGGACGAGATCCTCGCGGCCCAGCGGCGAAAGATCTCCTACCTCTTCACCGAGCTCGGCGTCAACGACTCACGGACGATGGTCGATCGCTACGTCGAACCGATCGAGGTTCGGCGGCCCATCCCGGACGGGCTCCGCGAGGCCGTCGCGACGGGCTGACAGCCCCGGCAACCGCCCGGCGCCCGGCCTGTGGTCGGATACGCGAATCGCGTTGGAAGCGGTCGAGCGCGGTGCTATTCTCCCGCGCAGGTCAGGCACGAGTGACGGAATTCGTGTCCCCCGTATCCCCGCGTCACCGTGTGTCACTCCAGAGGGCAGTCTCGCACCCGACGGTGCGGAGGTAGGAGGAGATCGTGGCGGGACCAGGTACCAGTGCCCAGGACGTAGCGGAGCGCGACGACGCGCACCTTCGATCCCTGGGGATCAAGCCGGAATTGCGACGAACCCTCGGGTTCCTGTCGAACTTCGCGATCGCGTTCAGCTTCATCAGCGTCTCGACTGGAACGTTCGGCAACTTCGGCCTCGGGATCGGTCTGGGGGGACCGGCATTCTTCTGGTCCTGGCCGATCGTTATCATCGGCCAACTGCTGGTGGCCCTCGTCTTCGCGGAGCTCGCGAGCCACTTTCCCGTCGCCGGGTCCATCTACCAGTGGTCCAAGCGACTCTCCAATCGGACGCTCGGCTGGTTCACGGGCTGGTTCTATTTCTGGGCCCAGGTCGTCACCGTCACCGCCGTCGCGGTCATCGTGGCCTTCGTCATCGACGGGATCCACGGGCCCATGGCGGACGGCAGCTCCTTCCTCGACTCGAAGGATCCAACGGGGCTCACCACGATGTTCACGTTCGTGTCCGTGGTGACGCTCGTCATCACGACGCTCATCAACGCGTTCGGGGTCCGGCTCCTGTCGATCCTGAACAATATCGGGGTCGGGACCGAGATCCTCGGGATGTTCGTCTTCGCGCTCATCCTGCTGTTCTTCGCGAATCATCAGTCGCCGGCGGTCCTCTTTGACACCGGCGGGGCGGAGCAGGCCACCGGTGGCAGCTACCTGCCAGCGTTCGCGCTCGGCATGTTCATGGCCCTGTTCGTCGTCTACGGCTTCGACACGGCCGGAACGTTCGGCGAGGAGACGATCGACGCGGGCCGCCAGGCCCCGCGCGGCGTGATTCTCTCGGTCGTGATCTCCGGCATCATCGGCGCGGTCTTCCTTGTCGCGATCATCCTCGCGATTCCGAGCATCCCGGATGCCATGAAGGAGGGCCAGGCCGGCGGGTTCCCGATCGCGACGACGATCACCGCCGTCCTGACGACCGAGCTGTTCGCCGGAATCACCCTTGGCGAGGTCTACCTCTTTGTCATCCTGGCATCGGTGTTCGTCTGCACGCTGGCGATCCAGGGCGCGGCGACGAGGATGATGTTCTCGATGAGCCGTGACCGCCACCTCCCTGGCGGCGCGATCTGGGGCCACGTCAACGAGACCTTCAAGACGCCCGCCAACGCGGCCATCGGCGTCGGCGTCCTGGCAGCCCTCCCGATCTTCGTGATCGGACCTCTTGGCGGCTACTTTCTGGCGATCGCCGCGACGGGGCTGATCTACCTCAGCTACCTGCTCTGCAACCTCGGCGTGCTCGCCGCTCGCCGACGCGGTTGGCCGCACCAGAAAGCCTGGTTCAACCTCGGCCGCTGGGGCATGCTGATCAACTCGCTCGCGATCATCTATGGCGCGACGATGCTCTTCAATATCGGCATCTGGCAGGACAAAGGCCTGTTCGGGGAGTTCGGCGGGGACGGTCGAGGGTTCACGAACCCCGGGATCGGCTCATTCCTGACGCCCTTCGGCAACAAGATCGATGGCCTGCCGGCCTGGCCGACATTCGAGACGCTCGTGGCGACCATCCTCATCCTCGGTGCCATCTATTACATCGCCTCGGTCCGCGGCCGTGCGGCCGATGTCGAGGCCGACGTGGCAACCGGCGAGGCCGTCATCGGCTAGCCGCACCCTCCCAGACTCGTTCTGCGCCGCGACGAGCGATCGTCGCGGCGCGACCCCATTGCAGGGTCTCCAGAGCCCCGGCATGATCGACGATTCACCGCTCCACGGCGAGCTGTACGACGAGCTGGTATGGGCCATGCAGAAGGTGCCGGAGCTCGCCGGGCGGTTGCTGACCCTGACTCCCTTGTCGGGCGGGATCACCAACCGGAACTTCCGGGTCGACGCAACGGGAACCACGGACCGCTGGGTCATCCGCCTGGCCGGCAATGACACGCACCTGCTCGGGATCAGCCGCGAGGTCGAGCATGCCGCGACGGTGGCGGCGGCCGGGGTTGGCGTTGGCCCCCAGGTCACGGCGTTCATCCGTCCGGAGGGCTACCTGGTCACGCGCTTCATCGTCGGCTCGCCTGTCAGCGACGAGGCAGTGCACCGGCCCGAGACCCTTCGACGGGTCGCCGATTCCCTTCGCCGGATCCACGACGGACCGGCCATCCCCGGCCTGTTCGTTCCGCTGCGGATCGCCGACGCCTACCGCGCTCTGGCCATGGCTCGCGGGGTCCCGATCCCACCGGAGTACGAGCTGGCGGCCGCGATCGGACGACGCATCGAGCTCGCGTTCCTGTCCAATCCGATCGAGCTGCGGCCGTGCCACAACGACCTGCTCAACGCCAACTTCATCGACGACGGCACGCGCATCCGGATCATCGACTGGGAGTACGCCGGCATGGGGGATCCGTTCTTCGATCTCGGCAACTTCAGCATCAACCACGAGCTGACGCCCGGCGAGGACGAGATCCTGCTGCATGCCTACGACGGCACGGTGCGGCCCGGCCGCCTCGCCAGGCTGACGCTGATGCGGGTCGTCTCCGATTTCCGCGAGGCCATGTGGGGCGTCCTCCAGCAGGGGATCAGCATGCTCGATGTCGACTTCGTGGCCTATGCGTCGACCAGCTTTGATCGCCTGCTCTCGAATGCGGGGGCCCCGCGATTCGAACGCGCGCTGCGGGAGGTCGCGCAGGACTGAGGGCGGGGTCGACCGGTCGCCCTGACCGGGGCGGCCCCGCAGGGTGCGCCTGCGGGCGACGCGCCGGCGCCGCGGGCCATATCGTTCCGGGCATGAGTGGCGACCAGGCTCGCGTGGTGGTGATCGGCGGCGGGATCACCGGTTGCAGCGTCGCCTACCACCTGGCGCTCGCCGGCTGGACTGACGTGCTCCTGGTCGAGAAGGCCCAGCTGACAGCTGGCTCCACCTGCCAGGCTGCCGGTCTGGTCACCGCGTTCAACCCGTCCTCGACGATGATGGAGTTCCGTCGGTACAGCATCGAGCTCTACCAGCGGCTCGGAGCGTTCGAGACCGTCGGCAGCCTGCGCCTGGCGTCCAGCCACGAGCAGCTCCTTGAGCTCGAGCGGACGGCCAGTCGCGCTCGCGGGATCGGTCTCGAGGCCGGCGTGATCGGGCCCCAGGAGGCGCGGCGCCTGATGCCGGCGATCTCCCCCGACGCCCTGTTCGGCGCGGTCCACCTCGCCGCCGACGGCCACCTCGACCCGCACGGCGCGACCCACGCGGTCGCCGATGCGGCGCGTGCCCTCGGCGTGCGGATTCGCCAGGGTGTGCGGGTGACCGGGATCGAGCTCTCGGCTCGCCGCGAGGTGACGCGCGTGCTGACCGACGACGGGCCGATCGAGACGGAGCTGGTCGTCAACGCGGCCGGGATCTGGGCGCCGCAGGTGGCCGCGATGGTGGGCGGCTTCATTCCGTCGACGCCGGTGGACCACCAGCACATCGCCCTGAAGGCCGTGCCGGGCCACGAGCTGCCACGCGACATGCCGTGCTTCCGCGATCCGGACAACCTCGTCTATGGCAAGAGCGAGCACGGCGGAATGGTCTTCGGCGGCTACGAAACGGATCCCGTGTCGCGCTGGGAGGACGGCGTGCCGTGGGAGCATGCCGCGAGATCGCTGCCGGCCGACTACGAACGCTTCGCACCGCTCATGGCCGGTGCCATCCGGCGCTTCCCGTTCCTGGCGGACGCCGAGGCGATCCGCCTTGTCTGCCATCCCGACGCGATGACGCCGGATGCAAACCCGTTGCTCGGCCCGCTGCCTGGCGTGCGCGGGTTCTGGGTGGCCGCCGGGCTGTCGCTCAACGGATTCGGTGGCGGTGGCGGGATCGGCCGGGCGCTGGCCGGCTGGATCACGGCCGGCGACCCGGGCGTCGATGTCGGTCCCTACCGGGCCTGGCGATTCGGCGAGGTCTATCGCGACCCGGTATTCGCGGCCGGCCTTGCCCGCGAGACGTACGCCGACTACTACCGGCTCCGGTATCCGTACGACGCGGACGTGGCCGGCCGGCAACGACGGCTGTCGGCGCTTCATGGGCGACTCCAGGATGC
>JAXDKX010000120.1:0-5417 GCA_034666905.1 Chloroflexota bacterium
CGGGTCGGACGTCGCCAGCGGCTCGCCGAGGGCTGCTGCGGTTGCCAGGGCTATACAGTCCGCCATTGATACGGGGCTGATCTTGCGATCGTAGTGCTGTGCATGAAGCTTGCCGGCCGAGATGCCAATGTCGGCGTCAAGGTCGGCGATCTGGAGGCCACCGCTCTCGAGCAGGGTGAGTGCATCCATCGTGTCGGCGTGCGACCGCCGATAGATCCGGGCCATCACATCGACCACCTCGGCAAGATTGAGTGCGCTGATCCGAGCCGGCCGTGTTGGGTCGCGCAGCTCGTGTTCGACATCCGCTGCGGCGGGTTCGTCGAGGAGGAACGCGACGATCGCCTGGGCGTCGAATACGGTCAGCGGGGCGCTCCCGTCCCGATGCCGGCATCAGCTTCTTCCTCGCGCGTCTGGCGTCTGGCGTCGTCGGAGCTCGGCTCGCCAGCACGTTCGCCTCGGAGCGCGCCGCGAGCAGCACCGATTGGATCCATCGGGAGCGGTCGAAAGACCAGTTCATCACCTCGATCATCGACGAGCACGCGGTTCGTCCCCCATCGATGCCGGACCTCGGCCGGGATCGAGACTTGGCCGCCCTTTGAGATCGATGCCTGCTTCATGAACGACAGCCTACTTCATGAAAGCCAACTGTCAACATGAGCGTTCGTTGATCGCTTCGGCCTGACGGGCGCGGTAGCATCACCGCGCATGAATACGGCGCTGCGCGAAGGCCTCGTCGAGATCGAGGCCGCCATACCCATGTTCGCGAGCTCGGGGCTCGACGAACGTGCGGTGGCAATCGGGTGGATCGCCGCCGACTCGTACGAGTACATCGCCGGCCTGCTTGGGTTCAGGCCTGAGCTCCAGATGCTCGTGCTGTCGGAGGTGGACTGGCCGAGCCGCACCTCCGCTGGCTCCATCTGGCTATCCAATCTCCGGCTGGGAACGGTCTGGCGAATCCGCCCGTAGTGCGACCTCTACCCAACATGGGTCATGCGGTCCACGACCGCCGCCGCCGACTCGAACGCGCCCTCGACCCAGGCCTGTAAGCGCGAGAACGCCTCGCCGCAGAGGAACAGCTCCAGTTCGGCATGTGGCTGAATCGCCGCTGCGATCACATCGCTTGAATTCGCCCCGGCGCTCCAGTAGTGCCAGCCGGTCTCATTGGGATCGGATCCCCAGTGCATGACAGCCGATCCGAGCGGTGGCGGAATCGGGCCGGCCTTCGGATGGATGGCTTGGAGCTGCCCCGCAAGCGCCTCGATCATTGGGGCTGGCGCCGCCGAGCCCGGTGGTGAACCGTCGGCCAGAGCTTGCCACGGTTCGGTGTCGCGTCCATCGGTGTAGGCGGCGAGGAGGATGGCCGGGCCCTTCGTCCCAGGCTCGTCGAAGTAGAAGATCTTGCGCGGCGGCAGGTCGGTCGTCGTCCGCATGCCGTTGATGCCATCGTCACGCCACCAAGGCCGCTCGTACCAGGCATAAAGCTTGATGGCCGGCCACGCATCGACCGACGACAACACCTCCCGGGCCCGGGGTTCGCGCAGCACGGCCGACTCGACCGCCAGCCGACGAAGCGCGGGTGCTGTGAGGGCAAGCACCACCCGCCTTGCGTCGACGCTCGCGCCATTGGCGAAGCGGAGGCGATGGCGGCCGGCTCCTGCGTCGAGGGCGAGGAGCTCGTGTCGGATCAGGATCTGACCGCCGTTCGCCTCGAACGCCGCCGCCAGTCCGATCGGCAGCGCCTGCATCCCTTCGTCCGGCGTCCGTGCGACCGCACTCGGGTCGCCCGCCCCGAGCAGATATGGGATCGCGTCCGCCGCGTTCTGGCCCCGGAGCCCCGAGTCGTAGCCGAATGCGTCGTTGACGAAACGATGCGCCGAGGCGCTGAGAACATCTGCCAGCGCGTCACCGATCGCCCAGTCGCGGAGTGGCCGATCGCGGAACTGGAGCGTCGCTCGCGATCGATCCCAGGCCCCTAGGTCCATCGCGGCCGCCCCTGGCACGATCCGCTCGAACGCCGCGACGAGGAGATCGGCGGCCGAGTGGCCGGCTTCGTCGGCGGCGAGGTCGTAGCCAGCGCCGCTGCGCGGATCGCCGGCGCCCGTCGACGTCACGCCCCGTAGGAAGCAGCGATCGGGTCCTCGGCCGATGTCAAAAGCATGGGTCGCAAGGCCCAGGTCTGCGGCGGCCCGGTCGACGAACCGGTGACTCGTCAGATAGCGCATCCCGCCGAGCTCGATCGGATGTGGCGCGTCCGGCACGCGCACCGATCGGAGGCGTCCGCCGATCCGGTCCGTGCGCTCGAAGAGCACGACCGACCAGTCGGGCCGACGTCGGGCGATCTCGTTCGCGACAAACGTGCCGGCCGCTCCCGCGCCGACGATGGCCAGATCAAGCATCGTGGCGGGAGGTCGGGCGCTCGCGCATGACCTTGCGCGGGTCCTTTTCGAGCTCGATGCCCTTGTAGGCCGCCTGGCGGACGAGACCGTCACCGGTCCAGCCGGCGAACTCGGCGCGGATGACAAGCTCCGGGCGCAGCCAGCGGGCGTCGCGTGATGCGGCCCGCGGGGGTGGTGTCGCGAAGGGTGGCTCGTCGGTAGCGAGCGGCGCGACCGCGGCCAGGAGCTCGTTTCGGTTGCTCGTCGTGAAGCCGGCTCCGATCTTGCCGGCATACCGCAGCTCGCCCTCCTCGTAGACCCCGACGAGGAGTGCTCCGAGGTCGACCGCCTTGCCGATTCCCTTCACCCAGCCGCCGACAACGAGCTCCTGTTCGGGGCGGATCTTGACCTTCTGCCACGCCATCGAGCGCCCACCGGGCACGTACGCCGAGTGGCGTTCCTTGGCCATGATCCCCTCCAGGCCGCGAGTCCGGACTGCCTCGAAGAAGGCGATCCCGTCGGCCTCGACGTGCTCGCTGAGCCGGACGCGCGGATCCGGTCGGAGGGCACCGGCGAGCAGTCGCCGCCGCTCTTCGAGCGGCTCGTCGAGAAGCGACCGGCCATCGAGGTGGAGCAGGTCGAAGACCTCGTAGACGAACGGTATCGGCTCCGTGGCCACTCCCCTCCCCTTGATCCTGGCCTGGAGCAGCGTGAAATCGGGCTCGCCGCGTTCGTCGAGCGCGATCACCTCGCCATCGACGATCGCCTGGCGCGCTTCGAGCCATCGCGGCGGATCGAGGAACGGTCCGAAGTATCTCGACGCGTCCTGCTCGCCCCGGGTCCACAGTCGGACGCCGCTGCCGTCGATCACCGCTTCGACGCGGAACCCGTCCCATTTGACCTCGAACAGCCAGTCAGGATCGTCGAACGGCGAACCGACGAGCGTCGCGAGCATCGGCGGGATGAAGTGGGGCTTCGTCACGGATGGAAGTCCAGGATGGAGCCCCTCTCTGCCTCGAACGCAATCGCGAAGTCCTCGGATGGGCCCGAATGGCCCGCAGATTCTTCAGCCGTGTGCGTGCGGGCGAAGGCAAGGTGAGCTGCCTCGTGGCGAACGGTGGCCCGTAGCTCGTCGAGGGTCGTCCAGTTCGCGAACACCCAGACAACCGTCGGATAGTCGGTCGTGAATGCGCCCTTGAACCCGTAGCGCAGTCCGAAGGTCGGCGGGGGCACGACCGTGTCGACGAAGGCGACGGATGCCTCGGGCACGCCGAGTTGCAGGCAGGCCTCGGCCAGGACGGCGAGTGCCGTCTCGACGTACGTCGGGTCCGGTTCGGCCACTTTCACCTGGTCTGACTGCACGTGGACGCCGAGCCCCTTGTAGAACTCGAATTGCGGAAACGCCTCGCGGCCGATCGAGAAGGTCCCGTCCGCCGAATCGACCGGGAGCCTGGCGACGGCAACGCGTGGTTGGACGCTCAACGCGCTAGCGCCTCGAGAGCAGCCGACGGATGTTGCCGACCGCTTCGTCGAAGATCTGCGCGACCTTCTCGACGTCCGCCTCATCCCTCGTGTGCAAATGGACAGTCACACTGGAGGTGTTGGTCGTCCCCCGGGTGACGACGATCGAACCGCCGTAGTCGCCGTCCGGTCGGCCCCACGCGATCCGCCGCGTCGCCCGATCGGCAACGAAGCCGGCTTCCGTCGCACCACCTCGTTCGGGGAGGTCGGCGTCGACATCCAGCTCGCCGTCGACGGCGGTCGAATCCTCCAGCCGCAGCGTGGGGACGTACTCCGGGAGCCGGATTGGATCGGACAGGAAGTCGAACGCCACGTCGGCACTGGTCATAACCGTGAAGGTTCGTTCGAGATCAGCCAGTGTCGGACTCCCACCTTGCCTGCGTGCGATTCGTGCCTCTCGGCCCGAGAATACATGTTCATCCGTCCGCACCTGGAGGTTCCCATGGCCGAGGTCCTGCTGTTCCATCACGCACAGGGGCTGACCCCCGGCGTCCAGGCGTTCGCTGACGGGTTGCGCGCCGCCGGGCATTCCGTGCACACGCCGGACTTGTTCGACGGACGCACCTTCGGGTCGATCGACGAGGGCATGGCGTACATCAAGCAGACCGGTTTCGACGAGCTCCGCGCGCGCGGCGTCCGCACAGCCGACGGCTTGCCGTCGGAGCTCGTGTACGCAGGGTTCTCGTTCGGCGAGGCGGTGGCGCAGGAGCTGGCCCAGACGCGGCCCGGCGCCCGCGGAGCCCTGCTCTTCTATTCGTGCATCCCGATCAGCGGCGAGTGGGCCTTCGGATCCTGGCCCGACGGAGTTCCTGTCCAGATCCACGGCATGGACAACGACCCGTACTTCGTCGGCGAGGGCGACGTCGACGCCGCCCGCGAGATCGTCGAGAAGGTCGAGGACGCGGAGCTCTTCCTGTACCCCGGCGACCAGCACTACTTCGCCGACAGCTCGCTGCCGTCGTACGACGCGGAGGCGACGGCACTGCTCACCAAGCGGGTATTGGAGTTCCTGGACCGCGTCTGATCGAGCCGCGGCGACTCCCCACTCGGTAACCGATGAGTTACCGTCCTTCAACCAGTCTAGGTAGGCAGCGCACCAGGACGGTGCCGGCACGGGAGTCACGAACATGGGCAGCTCGATGATCCGCTACAAGGTCCGGCCGGATCGCGCCGACGAGAACGAGGCCCTCGTCAAGGCCGTCTACGATCAGCTCGCTCAGGAGCGGCCGGAAGGGCTTCACTACGCCACCTTCAAGCTCCCCGATGGCGTCAGCTTCATGCACGTCGTCTTCGAGAGCGACCAGCCTGGCCGCATCCTCAACGAGGTGGCAGCGTTCAAGGCGTTCGTGGCTGACATCGCGAGTCGCTGCGATGAGCCCCCGGTCGCGACCGAGCTGACGCTCGTCGGTTCGTATGCGGTCGGTGCCTGACGTTCGCCGACCAGGCCGCTACTAGACTGCGACGATGTCGATCCGCCTTTTCTACGATCACTGGCCGCAATACAACCGCCGCCTGACCGAG
>JAXDKX010000121.1:0-17094 GCA_034666905.1 Chloroflexota bacterium
CATGTCGTCGTGCTCGACGCCCTGGTGGGCGGAGTAGGTGTCGTGGCAGACGGCGGAGCGGATCCCCCGGATCTTGTTGGCGGCGACCGACGCGCCGACGCCCGACCCGCAGATCAGGATCCCGCGATCCGCGGAGCCGGCCACGATGGCTTCGCCCAGCCGCTGGGCGAAGTCCGGGTAGTCGTCTTCCGGATCCGAGCCGTCCCCGCCGAGATCGATCCATTCATGGCCCAGGCCGGCGGCGCCGAGGCGGCCCAGGAGCTGGTCCTTGAGGGCTGCCCCGGCGTGGTCGGCGGCAAACGCGATGCGCATGCCGAATACCTTAGCGGTCAGACACGAGGATCAGCTGTGTCCCGGGTCCGATGCGTCGGTGCGCTCGACCCCCGAACCACCCGATGCGATCGACGGATGCGATCCGAAATGACCCGCGTCGAGCGTCGGGATCCGCCCGTGCAGCCCGTCGCGGACGACCCGTCGCGCCACGTCGGTGACCCGTTCGGCGGTGAACCCGAACTTCTCGAAGATCGTTCCGGCCGGGGCTGAGGCCCCGTAGTGGTCGAGCCCGATGATCGCGCCATCGTCGCCGACCCAGCGCTCCCAGCCCAGCGAGGCGCCGATCTCCACGCTCACCCGCTTCCGGACGTCCGGTGGGAGAACCGAGTCGCGATAGGCCTGGTCCTGGGCCTCGAACCGCTCCCAGCAGGGCAGGGAGACGACGCGAGTCGGGATGCCTTCGCCCTCGAGAGTCTCGGCAGCCGCGACGGCCAGCTGGAGCTCGGAGCCGGTCCCGATCGTGATGAGCTGCGGCGATCCGCCGGCTGCCTCGCGCAGGACGTACGCGCCACGCGCGAGCCCGACCCGTGCCTTCTCGGCTGTCCCATCGAGGACCGGCAGCTTCTGGCGGGTCAGGGCAAGGGCCACCGGCCCGTCGCGCCGGTCGATGGCGAGCGCCCAGGCTGCAGCTGTTTCGTTGGCATCGCCGGGCCGAACGAACCACAGGTTCGGGATCGCGCGGAGCGCCGCGTACTGCTCGACCGGCTGGTGTGTTGGCCCGTCCTCCCCGAGGCCAACGGAATCGTGGGTCCAGACGTAGATGACATGGAGCCCCGACAGGGCCGCCAGCCGCACCGACCCGCGCATGTAGTCGCTGAAGTTGAGGAATGTGCCGAGGTAGGGGATGAACCCGCCATGGTAGGCAATGCCATTGCCGATCCCGCCCATGGCATGCTCTCGGACGCCGAAGCGCAGGTTGCGTCCGGGCTCGTCCGGGCTGAAGTTGGCCTCCCCCTTGATGTCGGTCAGGTTCGATTCGGACAGGTCCGCAGCGCCGCCAAAGAGCTCCGGCACGCGCGCCGCCAACGACTGGATCGCGTCCTGGCTGGCATTGCGGGTCGCGATCTCGGTTCCGACGTCGTAGGCCATGAGATCCGAGTCCCAGCCCGATGCCAGGGTCCGCGACGTGCGGCGACGGAACTCGGCCGCTTCCGCCGGGTGCGCATCGGCGTACCGCCCCAGGCGAGCCTCCCATTCGGCGACGAGGGCGTCGCCCTCGTGAACGGCGGCACGGAAATGGTCGCGGGCCTCGTCGGGCACGTAGAACGAGCGATCCGGGTCCCAGCCGTAGGCGATCTTGGTCAGGCGGACCTCCTCGGGCCCGAGCGCCTGGCCATGGGCCTTCTGGCTGTCCTGGCGGTTCGGGCTGCCGTACCCGATGTGGGTCCGAACGGCAATCAGGCTGGGACGCCCATCGCTGCGCGCTCGCTCGATCGCGTCCTCGATGGCGACCAGGTCGTTGCCGTCCTCGACGCGCTGGGTATGCCAGCCGTACGCCTCGAACCGCGCCGGAACGTCCTCTGACCACGCCATCGACGTCGGCCCATCGAGCTGAATGTGGTTGTCGTCGTACAGGACGACGAGCTTCTCGAGGCGCAGGTGACCGGCCAGGCTCGCGGCCTCGGACGCGATTCCTTCCTGGAGATCGCCATCGGAGGCGATCACATAGGTCCAGTGATCGACGATCGACTCGTCCTTGCGGTTGAACTCGGCACCGAACCGTCGTTCGGCGATCGCCATCCCGACCGCATTCGTGAGGCCCTGGCCCAGCGGACCCGTGGTGGCCTCGACGCCCGGCGTCAACCGGTATTCGGGGTGGCCCGGCGTGATGCTGCCCCATTGCCGGAACGACTCGAGATCCGCCAGCGAAACTCCGTAGCCGGTGAGGTACAGGAGCGAGTAGAGCAGCATCGAGGCGTGTCCGGCGGACAACACGAAGCGATCTCGATCCGGCCAGTCGGGATGCGTGGGAGCGTGGCGGAGGAAGCGGGTCCACAGGACATAGGCCATCGGCGCCGCCCCCATCGGGGCTCCCGGATGGCCCGAGTTCGCCTTCTGGACCGCATCGATGGAGAGGGTTCGGATCGTATTGATCGCGAGCAGGTCGAGGTCGGTGGCGACGGTCATGCGTGCGACTCCGATTCCGGATGCCGAGGGGCGCGTCTGGGCGACCCATTGTAAAGGCGACCCGGACTATCCTCCGGGAGATGCCCGCCCTGCGCCGTCCGATTCGTGCCATTCGTCGCCCAATTCGAGCAAGGCAGCCCGCGGTGGTCGTGCTGGGCGACCTCATTCTCGACGTGGTTCTCGCACCGACCCGCTCGCTCGAGGCGGGCAGCGACGTTCCCGGCCGAGTGCTGCTCGTCCAGGGCGGATCGGCGGCCAACGTCGCGCGCTGGCTCGGCCGCCTGGGGGCGAAGTCGAGCCTCGTCGCGGCGGTCGGCCGCGATGCGACCGGGAGGGCCCTGGTCAAGGCGGTCCGGTCGGACCGTGTCACGGCCCACGTCTCGCGAGTCGCCGGGGCGAGGACCGGGCGGATCGGGGTCCTGGTCGCAACGGACGGCGAGCGAAGCTTCGTCCAGGATCGCGGTGCCGCCGAGCTGCTCGAGCCAGGCGAACTCCGGGCCGCCTGGTTCGCCGGAGCCGACGCCGTCCACCTGCCGATCTACTCGCTCCTGGGCGGCCGTCTCGGCGCGGCCGGGCGGCGCGCCATCGAGCTCGGTCGTGCGGCCGGGTCGACGGTGAGTGTGGATCTCGCCTCGAGAGCGCCCCTCATGGCCGACGGCCGCCGTGCCGCGCTCGACCTGGTCAGGGAGACGGCACCCGACATCCTGTTTGCGACCACGGCCGAAGCGGAGGCGCTGCTGGGTGGAGGGCGGCTCGAGGGCATGCTCGAGTTCGCGTCGATCATCGTGATCAAGCGCGGTTCGAAAGGCGCGACCGTGTTTGCCCGGGACGGGATCGACTCCCTTCGCTTCGAGGTGGCGACCGTGGCGCTGCCGGCGAGCGACACGACCGGCGCCGGGGACGCATTCGACGCCGGCTTCCTGATCGGCTGGTTCAGCGCGCGGGCCGCTGGGCGATCGCTCTCGGCGTCACTCCATCGCGCGGCCGTCGCCGGTCACCGCGCCGCCGCGCGCCAGCTGTCGACCCCTCGCGTCGAGCTGTCCCTCGGCTAGACCCGCAGGAAGCGATCAAACCAGTCGAGCATCCGGGTCATCCGATCGATTCGGCGATCGGGTCGACCCGACGACGCGTAGACATGGGACTCCTCTGGATAGAGGACGTATTCGACGATCCGCCCGAGATGGCGCAGGGCGACGAACAGCTGCTCGTTGCCCTGGGGCGGACAACGCAGATCCGATTCGGCCTGGAGCATCAGCAGCGGCGTCCGAATGTTCGCGACGTGTCGGAGCGGCGACTGGCGCCACAGGCGCTCGACCCCTTCGGGGCTCAACGGGTCGCCCATCAGCGCCGCCCGGTCGTACTCGGGGCCCGAGTCCGAGTTTGCCCAGGACGCCACCTGGTTGGTCACGCCATTCTCCGAGACGGCGGCTAGGAATCGATCCGAGGTCCCGACCAGCCAGTTGACCATGAACCCGCCGTAGCTCAAGCCGAGGATGCCGAGGCGATCCGGGTCGGCGAGCCCGACCGCAATGACGTGGTCGAGGGCGGCGTGGACGTCGGCGGCGTCCACCCCGCCCCAATCGCCCAGCTGTGGCCGGATCCAGGCTCGACCGTACGAGGCGGAGCCCCGGATATTGGGCAGGATCACCCGGTAGCCGCGGGCCACGAGGAGGGCGACCTCGACGTGTGGCGCCGGAGCCCACGCTCCGAGCGGGCCGCCGTGGACATCGACGATCGTGGGGAGGGGGTCGTCGCCGGCACCGGCGGGCGAGGCGACCCACGTTTCGATCGGACCGCCCGCTCCCGGGGCGTCGAAACGGCGCATGTCGGGCTGTGGATTGCGGCGCTGCCAGCCCGATCCCAGCGTCGAGCGCGTGGTCCAGCGCGGGTGGCCCGGGTCGCCATCGAGCGTCATCAACTCCATCGCCCGCGTGCCAAGGGTGCCCAGGACCGCGATGGTTCCGGTCGCCGAGACCGCCAGAGCGTGGCTCGTGGCGTCAGACCAGGGGCCGGAATTGGCGCGAGGAGCGACGGCGGCCCCGGTCGAGGGATCGAGGTGAAATCGGACCGGGTGGGAGCGACCGCGGTCCGTGACGGTAGCCACGATCGTCGCGTCGTCCAGCCAGAACGGACCCGGCCGGCCATTGACCATCCAGCCGTTGAGGTCGGTATCCGCCCAGTTGCCGATCGGGCGGTCGAGCTCGGCAGCGAGCGCCCACGGAGGGGCTGATCCGTCCGCAGGCCCGAGGAGGATCCCCGGGCTGACGTCGTCGATCGGGTCCGCTTCCAGCACGCCGACGGCCGCCAGCCAGCGACCGTCGGGCGAGTACGCCGGGTGGTTGGCAAGGCCGGCTGGCGTCATGACCCGGCGCGGCTGTGCCTCGGCCGTTTCCGGTTCCGCATCCACGCCAACGGCCCAGATCGTGGGTCGCGGCCGGACGTCGGCATCCGGGGCGAGGTCGGCGGCGAAGGCCACCGTTCGCCCGTCGGGCGCCCAGCAGATATCGCCGACGCCCCAGTCACCGGACGTGACCTGGTGGGGTCGCGCCCCGACCCGGGCCTCCTGGACGAACAGGTGCGACCAGCGGTCCAGGTGGCCCGAGCCGTCCCAGCGCCAGTCGGCCCGAGTGATGTGGCGCGCCCGGGCCGACGGCCGGCTGCTCCCGCTGCCGGCGCTCTTCCGGCGACCTGGTCGGGCCCCCACGGGTGGCGCCGGGCCGACCAGGAACCGTGGCGGGTCGACCTGGGCCGTGAACGCCAGCCGGCGGCCGTCCGGCGACCACGAAATCTCACCAACCGAGCCATGACCACGGCCCGGCAGGACCCGCTCGTGGCCCGAGCGCAGATCGAGGAGAACGATGGATGCGACGGCGTCGTCGTCCGTCGGATCGCCGCGGATGAACGCCACGGTGCGCCCGTCCGGGGACAGGCGCGGCTGGGCATCGCGCACGATTCCCGAGGTCAGCTGGCGCGGCTTCGCGACCGCCCGGTTCGCCAGGGGGATCGCGTGCAGATGCGTGACGTACCGATCGCCCCGAATCGATCGACGAGCGACGACCGCCAGTCGGCCATCCCTCGACAGGTCCAGCTCCTCCACGACGACCTGGCGTCGGATGTCGGCCGGGACCATCGGTCGGAGCGTCGGCATTCGCGACAGGGTAGCCGCGCCGCTAACCTTGTCGCATGACCGATCTGCGCACGATCCGGGAGCGCCTGGCGCTCGCCCCGGAGGTCGCCGATGCGTTGGCGACCGGTCGGCCGCTGGTCGCCCTCGAATCGACGCTGATCAGCCACGGCCTGCCCTATCCGCAGAACCTGGAGGTGGCGCGAGCCTCGGAATCGGCCATCCGCGCCGCCGGCGCGATTCCGGCCAGCGTCGCCATCCACGATGGGCGGCTGCTCGTCGGACTGGATGACGCCGTCCTCGAATCGCTCGCGACCGCCCCGGCAGGGACGGTTCGCAAGGCGGCCCGTCCGAGCCTTGCGATCGCCCTGGGAAGTGGAGGCTGGGCGGCGACGACGGTCTCGGCGACCATGATCGCCGCGCACGCCGCCGGGATCGGCGTCTTCGCAACAGGCGGGATCGGCGGCGTCCATCGTGGGTCGCTGACGGCCGGTGCCTCGGCTCATCCAGCGAGCTTCGACATCTCGTCCGATCTCGAGGAGCTGGCCCGGACCCCGATGGCGGTCGTCTGCGCCGGGCCGAAGGCGATCCTCGACGTGCCTGCGACGATCGAATTCCTCGAGACACGTGGCGTCCCCGTGGTGGCCATCGGCCAGGACGACCTGCCCGGGTTCTTCGCCAGGTCGGCGGGCGTCCGCGCGCCCGGTATGGTCGCCGACGTTGCCGAGGCGGCAGCTCTCGTGGCGACGCATCTCGGGCTTGGCCTGCGGGCCGGGATCCTGGTGTGCGCGCCGATCCCGTTGGATTCGGCCCTGCCGGAAGCCATCGCGATGGACGCCGTCGAGCAGGCGATTCGCGACGCCGAAGCGGCCGGGATCGGAGGACCCGCGCTGACCCCATGGCTCCTCGCGCGGATCGCGGACCTGACCGGTGGCGCCTCGATCCGGGCCAACACGGCGTTGATCGTCAACGACGCTCGCGTGGCCGGCGAGCTCGCGGTCCTGCTCGCGGGCGCTGGTACACTCGACGGACCGGACAAACCGCCTCATGTCCCGAGGAGGGCGCAACCAAATGCGGATCTATGAGGGCAGCCCAAGGCAGGACTTCGAGGAGGTCTTTCGCTCGATGGGCGCGTTCATCGACCAGCGCGGGATGAAGGATGTGCTGCTCGTCGAGGCACCGGACGGCTACATCGTCCAGGGGCTCGTCGTCTCGGCCGATCATGGCGGCACGTGGTCGGAGGCCGTCGGCTCCCAGATCAAGGAGACGCTGACCTTCCTCGACGACGACATTGCCCGATTCATGGAGGAAGCGAGCGCTCGACGCGGCCGCACGCCACCGCCTCCGCCCCACGTTGCCAGCCAGTACGAGACGGCCTTCCGCGTGATCGGCCGGTACCTGGACGAGCAGAAGCCGCGCGACGTGTTCTTCTTCGAACAGGACGGCGCGTTCGTCGTCCGCATGCTCATCGGCAGCCAGGCTGGCAGTCGCCACGAGCTGGTCGAATTCACCCGAGAGGACCTCAGCGACCTGGTCGCCCGGGGACCGGACCTTCGCCACGTGGAGACTCCGGCCAAACCCTGATCGCTGGTCATCGACACACGTACCAGGAGGTATCGATATGAAGGCACTCAAGACCGTCGCCGTTGCCCTCGGCGTCACCCTCGCGGCACTCATCGTGATCCCGCTCGCCGTCCTTGCCGGGCTGTTCGTCTGGCTCAAGCTGACAGAAGAGGCGGACGAGGAGATCCTCGAGCTGGACCAGGAGGGCACCTGATCAGTCCCGGTCAGACCTCCGACCCAACAGGGACGCCCGCCGACCCGGCGGGCGTCGCGCTTTCCGGCGCTTCAGCGGCGAGGGCCGAGCGGCGGATGTCCGCGCCGTCCGCCATGTCCAGCGACCGCCGGCTCGCCGAGCTCGGCGTCCTGGTCGTCATGGTCTTCTGGGCGGGCAACTTCATCGTCGTCAAGGGCGCGATCGGCATCCTGCCGCCGGTCGGCTTCACGTTCCTGCGCTACGCGCTCGCCTCGGTCACCCTGCTGGCGCTCCTGCGCTGGCGGGAAGGAACGATTCGGCTGCCGCGCGGCGACATCGTCCGAATCGCCCTGCTCGGGATCATCGGCTTCGGCTTCTACCAGATCCTTTGGCCGGTCGCCCTGCAGTCCATTCCGGCCGGTGACTCGGCGCTCCTGATCGCGACGACCCCGGTCCTGACCGCGCTGCTGGCCGCGGCGACCCGTGCCGATGCCCCGAACGCGGCCAAGCTGAGCGGTGCCCTGATCTCCTTCATCGGGGTCGGGATGGTCATCGCGGCCGGCCAGCGACTGGACCTCGGCGTCTCGCTGATCGGCGACCTGCTCACGATCCTCGCGGCGCTGTGCTGGGCGATCTATACGGTCTTCGGGGTCCGCACCCTTCGCCGGCACACGCCGCTCGTTGCCACGACGTGGGCGATCGTGGCCGGAACCCTGTTCATCGCGCCGATCGGCATCGCGCAGCTGGCGTCGACGGACCTGTCCGGGTTCGGGCTCCCGGTCGTCCTCGCCATCGCCTATGCGGGGACGCTGGCCGCCGGGTTTGCCAACGTGATCGTCTTCCACGGACTGAAGCTGCTCGGGCCGACGCGGGTGACCGCGCTGCAATCGCTCGTGCCCGCGCTCGCCGTCGTCCTGGCCGCCGTGTTCCTCGGCGAAGCCATCCGGCCTGCCCAGGTGATCGGCGGCGTGGTGATCCTCGGCGGCGTCGCGCTCCTGCGTCGCGGGGCGTGGCCTGGTCGATCGCCGGCCGAGTCGGTCGGCGGGCCCGGGTGAGCGAGGCGGAGTGAGCGCCACGGACGGACGGGCGCGACCGGTCCAACCGCTGCGCCCCGGCGAGCCACCGCTGGCGATCCTCGTCGATTACGACGGCACGGTCGCGCTGACCGACGTGTCGGATACGGTCATGGCCGAGCACGTCCCGGGGATCTGGGAGACGGAGGCCGCGGCCTACGACGCCGGGCTCATCGGATCGCGGCGCCTGATGGAGATCGAGATGGCGCTCGTCGATGCGCCGGCCGCCGACCTCCTGGCGACGGCCGCTGCCCAGCCGCACGATCCAGGCTTCGCCCCATTCGCCCGACGCGCCCTCGCGGCCGGCGTGACCGTCGAAGTCGTGTCGGACGGCTTCGGGTTCTTCATCGGTCCGGCGCTCGAGGCGCTCGGGATGGGGGACCTTCCCGTCATCACCGCCCGGACGACGTTCGAGGGCCGGCGCGCCTCGATTGCCTTTCCGAACGGCCACCCGACCTGCCTTGTCTGCGGGACCTGCAAGCGGAACCGGGTCCTCGCCCACCAGGCGGCCGGGCGCGCCGTCGTGTTCGTCGGCGATGGCGAGAGCGACCGGTACGCCGCCGGCTACGCCGACGTCGTCTTCGCCAAGCGATCGCTCGTGCGTATCTGCCTCGAGGCCGGCTGGGACTTCCGGCGCTGGACCGATTTCAGCGAAATCGACGCCTGGCTGGACGAGACGCTGGGGGCGTGGCGGGCCAACCCGGGCAGTCTCGCTGGGCCGCGTGCGCGCCCCTTCTTCTGCGGGCCTGAGGCGTGGGGCGACGGCCTGGTCGATCCGCCTCAGGGCGCCTGGCCGCCCGCCCGTTCCTAGCCTCCGGGTTGCCTGGGAGGGACCCATCCGGTACCATTCGAAAAACCCCCGGAGGACCCGACCCATGGCGAAGTATGTCTTTGTGACCGGAGGCGTGACCTCCTCTCTCGGCAAAGGCATCACCGCCGCCAGCATCGGCCGGCTCCTCAAGGCTCGTGGCCTGAGTGTCTCCATCCTCAAGCTGGATCCCTACATCAACGTGGATCCGGGGACGATGAGCCCGTACCAGCACGGCGAGGTCTTCGTCACCGACGACGGCGCCGAAACGGACCTGGACCTGGGCCACTACGAGCGGTTCATCGACGCCAACCTGTCCCAGCTCAGCAACGTCACGACGGGGCGCATCTACCAGGCGGTCATCGCCAAGGAGCGCCGCGGCGACTACCTCGGCGGCACGGTCCAGGTCATCCCGCATATCACCAACGAGATCAAGGAGCGGATCGGGCGAGTCGCCCGAGACGGCGATCCGGACGTGGTGATCGTGGAGGTCGGCGGGACCGTCGGCGACATTGAATCGCTGCCGTTCCTCGAAGCCATCCGCCAGATGCGCAAGGACGTCGGCCGGGCGAATGTCCTGTACGTCCACGTCACGCTGTTGCCGGCCCTGGCAGCCACCGGCGAGCTCAAGACCAAGCCGACCCAGCACTCGGTCAAGGAGCTGCGCGGCATCGGCATCCAGCCCGACGTCATCGTGCTGCGCAGCGACCACCCGGTCAGCGACGAGATCCGCGAGAAGATCGCGCTGTTCACGGACGTCGCGACCGAGGCCGTGATCCCCGCCGAAACGGCCGAGACGATCTACGAGGTCCCGCTTCAGTTCGAGGCCGCTGGCCTCGGACGTCGCGTCGTTCGCGAGCTCGGGCTCGGCGATCCCGACGCGATCCCGGATCTCGATTCATGGCGCGCGCTGGTCGAGCGGATCAAGGCGCCCAAGCCAGTCCTCGAAATCGCGCTTGTCGGCAAGTACATCGAGCTTCCGGACGCCTACCTGTCCGTCACGGAAGCTCTCCGGCATGCAGCATGGGCGCATGGCGTCGACGCCAGGGTCCGCTGGGTCGACTCGGAGGCACTGACCCACGACAACCTCCATGACCGGCTGGCCGGCGCGGCAGGGATCCTCGTCCCAGGTGGGTTCGGCCACCGCGGCATCGAGGGCAAGGTCCTCGCTGCGCACTACGCGCGCGAGCACAAGGTCCCGTATCTCGGCCTCTGCCTGGGCCTCCAGTGCGCGGTCATCGAGTTCGCCCGTGAGGTGGTCGGAACGGCCGACGCCAACTCGACCGAGTTCGACATGTTCACCGAACATCCGGTGATCGACTTCATGCCCGACCAGCGCGACATGGAGGACAAGGGCGGCACGATGCGCCTGGGCCTCTATCCGGCCAGGCTCACGCCGGGCTCGAAGGCCCACCAGGTCTACGGCCAGGAGGTTATCTACGAGCGGCATCGTCATCGCTTCGAGGTCAACAACCGCTATCGCCAGACGCTCGAGGCGGCGGGCATGCTCCTCTCCGGCCAGTCGCCGGATGGCCGCCTCGTCGAGATCGTCGAACTGAAGGATCACCCCTGGTTCGTGGCCAGCCAGTTCCACCCGGAATTCCGCTCGCGCCCGGAGCGGCCGCATCCGCTCTTCGATGGCTTCGTGGCCGCCTCCCTGGCGGTCCGCGATGGCAGGGAGCCGGTATTCGGCACGCACACCAGTGAGACGCCCAGGCCAGCTCCGGCTCCCGCGGACGCCGTCGAGGCCGTCCCTCGCGCCTGACCGGTCGCCACGGAGCTTCGCCAATGCACCGGACCCATCTGAGCTTGTACTACCTGGCGGGCTATCTGCTCCCGGCCGGCCTCCTGCTCCTCACGGTCCCTGAATTCGCTCGCAAGCTCTTGCTGTCGAACCGCGACTACGACGACGCGCCATTCCGGCTCGTAGGTGTGCTCCTGATCGTCCTTGGGATCATCATTGTCCAGATCATCCGCCACCGGATCGAGGCCCTGTACACGACGACGGTCGTGGCCCGCGTGCTGATCAGTCTCACGCTGATCGCGATCTATATCGAGACCAGTGACCCGTTCTTCCTCGTGATCCTGGCGATCGTCGTACTTGGCATCGCCCTGACGACGTGGAGCTATCTCACCGATCGCCGAGACCGGGCAACGACGATCACCTGACCTGTCCGATGGTGCCTTTCCGCACCGCAAGCGCGCTGAACGCTCGTCAACGCCGTGGCTGCCAGCCACTGGCCCACGGTCGCGAGGGTATACAAGAAGGGGTCGCCCGCAGCGGCCCTTCATCATCCGTGGTCACTCGATCGTCCGCGCAGGACTAGAATCGCGCGGCCGCCGCACTTGCAGGAGCCTCCAATGAAGATCTTCCTGGACACCGCAGATATCGAAGAGATCCGCACGGCCGCCCGGTGGGGCGTGCTCGACGGGGTCACGACCAACCCAACGCTGTACGCCAAGGTCGGCGGCTCGTACGACGAGATCCTGCAGTCGGTCTGCAAGATCACGCCTGGGCCCGTTTCGGCCGAGGTCGTCAGCGACGACGTCGACGGGATGCTGGAGGAAGGCCGCCATTTTGCCAAGCTCGCCCCGAACATCGTGGTCAAGGTGGCGATGAGCGAGAACGGCCTCGAGGCGATCAGCCGCTTCGCCGAGGAAGGCATCAAGACGAACTGCACCCTCGTCTTCACGTCCAACCAGGGACTCCTCGCCGCGAAGGCCGGGGCGAGCCTGATCAGCCCGTTCGTCGGCCGCCTGGACGACATCAACCAGGACGGCATGATCGTGATCCGGGAGCTCGCCGAGATCTTCGCCATCCACGAGATCGAGTCCGAGGTCCTCGCTGCGTCGATCCGCAATCCGCTGCACATGACCCAGGCCGCGCTTGCCGGCGCTCACATCGCCACGCTGCCGTTCAAGATCCTCCAGCAGATGGTCCACCACCCGCTGACGGACAAGGGGATCGTCCAGTTCAAGGCGGATTGGCAGAAGGCCCGCGAAACGGCGGCCGCCAAGGCCTGACCTGGTCGGGGCACGGGGTCCATCGCTCTCGATGGCGCTCGATGGCCGAGCCTGACACGCCTGCGGGTCGCGACCTGCTCCGACGCCATCCGGACCTGAGCGCCGATGAGATCGGCGAGGTGGAGCTGCAGGCTCGAGGGCGCGGTCTCCAGGCGGACGCGGATCGGCGGGAACGCGTCGTTGACGCGCTCAGGCATCTGCTGACGGACGACCAACGGGCGGCTATCACGGCCGTGCTCAGGATCGACCCGGACGTGATCGCCTCGCTGGACGACGCGAAGATTCGCCTGATCCTGGGCCAATTGGCGGATCCGCGGATGAACCTCGATCGGGAGGCTCGCGAGGCGGCCAGCAAGGCGTCCCAGCGCTACCTCGACGAGATCATGTGAGGTGGCCCGGCCCATGAGATCCCGCCTGCCCAGTGATCCTCCGAGCGGCGGGCGGGTACCATAATCGATGATCGATAACCCGCGACCCTGGAGGCCCAGCGCGTGGCTGCGACGGAGGAGATCCTCGGCCAGTTCCTTGGCGACGCAGCGTTCCCCGTAACGTGGGACGCCGAGGTCGAGAAGGACTTCTTCTGGGTTTACGACGACCTGCACTGCCCGCATCCGGTCAGCCCGATGTTCTTCGACATCGGTGGGTGGTGGCTGAGCTGCGATCACATGTTCCGGAGGTTCGGGACCCCGTTCGCCGTGGACTGGCTGGCGAAGAACGTGAACGGCTACGTCTACACGACGGCGATCCCCGCTGATCCGGAGCTCCGCATCGACGGCACCGAGTACAGCGCTCGCTACGGAGCACGGGTCCCGCGCGACGCCGCGTTCGCGACGACCATGGGCGCCTACCTCGACACCGTCCTGCCCGTCTACGGTCGTGACTTCGCCGATTGGTGGCGTGACCGCCTGCGGCCGGAGATGGAGCGCAACTTCGCCTTCCTGGAGACCCGGCTGGATGCCGCCGGGGAGATGGACCTGGCGGAGGTCGCCTGCCTTCTCGAGGACGCCATCGACGTCCACGATCGCCACTGGAAGATCCACTGGATGCTCAACTTCGCCCAGCTGTCGGCGACGCTGGACCTGCGGGCGGTCATGGAGAAGACCCGCGGCCGGGTCGACGAGCAGCTCCTCGGGCGGCTCCAGAATTCCGCATCCGACCGCAACTGGGACTCGATCGAGGCGCTGTGGCGGATGAAGAACGAGGTTCGCGACGACGCCGAGCTGCTGCCCGCCTTCTCGCTGGAGGGTGTCCGCGAGATCGTCGGAGCCCTCGGTTCGAGCGAACGCGGCCGGCGGTTCGTCGCCGATCGGGTCGAACCCTATCAGCGGGAGTTCGGCTGGCACGCCGTCTGGAGCCATGAATTCATCTTTCCGACGGTTCGCGAGCAGATGGAACCGGTCATCGAGCTCATCCGCGGGTACCTCACGACGGATTACGACTTTCCGAGCGCGATCGAGGCGATGCGACGCGACATCAAGGCCGCCTCGGAGGAGATTCTCGAGGGGCTTACGGGCGAGGCGCTCGACGAGATGCGTGCGGCCAACGCTGTCAATCGCCGGATGGCGCCGCTCACCCCGGACCACCATTTCTACATCGACCAGGGCGCGAATGCCCACCTGCGCCTGGTGCTGATCGAGGTCGGCCGGAAACTCGTCGACGCCGGACGAATCGACGGGCCGGACGACGTGATGTTCCTCCGGTACAACGAGCTTCGAAGCCTGATCGGCAGCGCCTCCGCCATCGACGCCCGGGCGATCGTCGCCGATCGCCGGCTCGAGCGCGAGGCGGCTGAGCGCCTGCACCCGCGGGACTGGGTCGGTACCGTCACGCCCTCGCAACTCGCCTTCCCGTATCTCGTCAACTGGGGGTATCCGGATCGATTCCATCAGAAGCAATCCGACGACGCGCGGTTGATCACGGGCCTCGGGGCATCGGCCGGCGTGGTCGAGGGGATCGCCCGGGTGGTGCGTACCATCGACGAGTTCGATGACGTCCGCGACGGAGACATCCTCGTCTGCCAGATGACGAACCCGGCCTGGGTCGTCCTCTTCACGAAGATCGCCGGGCTCGTGACCGATACCGGGGGGACCACGTCGCATCCGGCCGTGCTCGCTCGCGAGTTCGGCATCCCGGCGGTCATCGGCACGTCGGTGGCGACCCAGCGGATCGCGACCGGGGACCGGGTGAGGATCGATGGAACGTCCGGGCAGGTCGAGATCCTGCGTGGCGAAGGGGCAGATTCGGCCGTTGCGCCGGCAGCCCCGATCGGGCTTTGAGGGCGCCCGCCATGGTCATGGCCAGAGCCGTTTCCCGCAGCGTCCTGGCGGACCAGGTCAAGGATCGGATCCTGGAGGGCATCCTCCGAGGGCACTATCCGCCGGACTCGCGGATCGTCGAGACACAGGTGGCTCGCGAGCTCGGCACGAGCCAGGCCCCGGTGCGCGAGGCCCTGCGCGGCCTCGAGGCGCTCGGCGTCGTCGAGATCACGCCATTCCGGGGTGCCCGCGTCCGCCGTCCATCGAGGCGCGAGATCATCGAGGCCTACGCCGTTCGATCGACCCTCGAGGCGCTCGCCGCTCGACTGGCGGTTCCACGGATGGCAGCTAGCGATCTTTCGGAGCTCGCCGCCCACCTCGAGGCGATGCGGGCGTCGGCGCGCAACGACGATGGCCACGGCGTGGCCGAGGCCGACGCCCGCTTCCACGGGCAGATCGTGGCCCTCGCCGACAACGGCACGCTCGAGAAGGTCTGGGGCTCGCTCGAGCCGTTCTCGCGGACCTATCTCACGCTCGTCGTGCCGGGCGCGGACCCGCTCTGGTCGGCCAATCTCCACGCCCCGATCCTCGCGGCGCTCGAGCGCCGCGACGTGGAACAGGTCGTCGCCGCCCTGCAGCGGCATTTCGACGAGGTCAGGGACAACATGGCTGGTCGCCTGCCCGACGACGAGCTGCCAGCGGTCGTCAATCTCCCCCGAAGTCGAAGGAACACATGAGTCCCACCCTGCAACTGTCCGAGGAGCTATCGGCGGGTCCCGCGAGGCTCCGCGTCGACGTCTACGGGTCCGAGCCGCTGGATCGCGTCCTGGATGACATGAGCTTCCTGAACTACCGCCTCGCCGAGGTGCGAACCTCGCCGGATGTCACTCTCACCGAGCCCGACATCGTGTGGCATCGGGACGGGACCAGGGACATCGCCTACGACGGTCGGCAGATGACGTTCAGCGGACCGTGGCCGGCCGGTCCGATCCAGAAGGTGGTCGTCACGATGCTGGCGCTGCGGATGGAGTCGGTCGGCCTCCATCCCTTTCATGCCTCGGCGGTCCGCTACCGCGGCCGAACGGTCCTGTTCCTCGGCGGCGAGTCGAACCACGGCAAGTCGATGGGCCAGATCGAGGCCTGCCGTCGTGGCGCGCTGCTCGTCTCGACGGAGACGACGGTCATCGACGAAACCGGCGTCGCGGTCATGGGCTCGAAGGAGCCGTTCCTGAAGAAGCGCACGGAGGGGACCGAGCGAGCCGACAAGGCAGCTCCCGACCGGGGTGTCGCGAAGTTCTTCGGTTCCCTCCCGACCTGGGAGGTCCACGCCGAGCCGAGCAAGGTCGACGTCGTCGTCGTCCCCGCGATCGATGGCAATTTCGACCCGTCGTGCGCCGACATGATCCCGTTCGAGCGCCAGTTCCAGACCTTCCACTCGCTCCAGAACTACTTCCTCCTCAACGAGCTGCTCGCGCCGGGCCTTCCAATGCCGATGGTCGACACCGATGCCCTCCGTGAGACCCGGGCTGATTTCGCGCGTCGGTTCGCCGAGCGTCCATATTTCTTCGTCCGGGCCGCCACCCCGCAGGTGCTCCTGGACGAGGTGGATCGGGTGCTCTAGGCCGCGACCATGCGAGCGTTCGCATACGAGCGACCGGCCACGCTTGCCCAGGCCATCGCCCTCCTCGCCCAACACGGCCCCGAGGCGCGCCCGCTCGCCGGCGGGACCGACCTGATCATTCGACTTCGCGACGGGTCCGTTCGGCCGCGGATCGTCATCGATCTCAAGCGGATCGCCGAGCTCGATGGCGAGATCCGCGAGACCGACGGCCACCTGGCGATCGGAGCCAAGGCGGTGATGACGGAGATCGCCGCCGACGAGCGCATCCGGCGTGATTACGAGGCCCTCGCGGAGGCCGCGTCCGTCGTCGGGTCCGTCCAGATCCGGAACCGGGCGACGCTCGCCGGCAATGCCTGCAACGCGTCACCGGCGGCGGACACCGCGCCGGCGCTCCTCGTGTTTGGGGCCTGCCTGGTGGTCGAGGGTTCCGCCGGTACGCGCCGCATCCCCATCGACGACTTCTTCGTCCGGTCCGGGGTGACGACGCTCGGCCGCGATGAGCTCGTCACCGCGATCGAGCTGCCGCGCGCCGAGACCCGGCGCGGCTCCGTCCACGTCCGACGAACGCGGCGCCGCGGCCATGACCTTGCCTCGGTCACCCTGACCTGTGCCGTCCAGGCGGACGGGGTGACGCGACTGGCCTACGGCAGCCTCGGGCCGCGGCCGATCCTCGTCGCGGACGATACCGGCGTGCTCGCCGATCCCGCGGCGCCGAACCTCGCCAAGATGCAGCGGCTGGAATCCCTGTTCGTCGAGGCCAGCCCGTCGGCGCGATCGATGCGGGCCAGCCCGGAGTACCGCCTCGCGATGCTGCACGTCCTTGGCGTTCGCGCGATCGCGACCGCGATCGAGCGCCTTGGCCAGGGGAGCGCTCGGCGATGACCGCGAACCGGTCGATCGAGTTGTCCGTCAATGGGCGCGCTCGGGCGATCGAGGTCGCGCCGCACCACACGCTCCTCGAGGTCCTTCGCGA
>JAXDKX010000122.1:0-6677 GCA_034666905.1 Chloroflexota bacterium
TCAAGGACGACGACCTGCTCCGGATGCGCAACTTCGGCAAGAAGTCGCTCGACGAGATGAAGGAGCGCCTGCGGATGCGCGGCTTCATCATCCCCGAGACGGAGAACGACGGCCTCGACGATGGCGACGGCGAGCCCGCGTTCGACGACGAGGCCGAGAGCTAGCTCGATGGCGCATCGCATCGGCGGCCGCAAGCTCAGCCGCAAGCAGGGCCCGCGGCTCAGCCTGTTCAAGAACCTGACGGTCTCCGTCATCCGCTACGAGCGGGTCAAGACGACCGAGGCCAAGGCCAAGGAGATCAGCGGCCGGGTCGAGAAGGTGATCACGCTCGCCAAGCGCGGCGACCTCTCGGCGCGCCGAACGGTCGTGGCCCAGTTTCCGAACGAGCCGCTCGTCGTGGCCAAGCTCTTCGACGAGATCGCACCCAAGTACGCAGACCGGACGTCGGGCTTCACCCGGATCGTCCGCCTCGGTCAACGCCGCGGTGACGCAGCCGAGATCGTCCAGATCGAACTCGTGTGAGTTCTGGGTAGAGATTTGCCAATCGCCGCGATGGCGAGCTCAGGCCAGGGCGGCAACGCAGGGATGAGCCGCCAGGGTGGCAACGGAGGTGTCCGAGAGGGCACACCTTTGCGCTTCAGCGCGAAGGTGGAATATGACGGAACGGACTTTGCCGGGTTCCAGGTCAATCCTGGTCGCCGGACGGTCCAGGGAGTCCTGGAGGCCGCGCTGGCCCGCCTCGGTGACGGGGAGGAGCAGCGGGTCGACGGGGCCGGCCGAACGGATGCCGGCGTTCACGCCCGGGGACAGGTGATCGGGTTCACCTACGCCGGACGGCTCACCGAGGCGGAACTGGGTCGGGCGCTCGATGCGCTCCTCCCGCCGGACCTCTCGGTCAGCAACGTGCGACGGGCCCCGGCCGGGTTCAATCCCCGCTATGCGGCGCGGTACCGGGAATATCGCTACACCGTCTGGAACGGGCCGCGCAGTCCGCTTCGCGAGCGCGATGCGCTCGGGGTGCGGGCCCCGCTCGATACCGCCGCGATGGCGCGGGCCGGGTCGGCCTTCATCGGCCGGCACGACTTTCGCTCATTCGGGGCAACGGACCGATCGCCGGTCCGGACCGTCAGGATGGTTCGGATCAGGCAGGAGGGCCGGCTCGTGACGATCGACGTCGGGGCCGACTCGTTCCTGCGGGGAATGGTCCGCCGAATGGTGGCCGTCCTCCTGGAGGTCGGTCTCGGCAGGATGGATGAGACAGCGGTCGGGGCGGCACTCGCCGGTTCCGGACCAGCACTCGACGGGGCAGCGGCCCCAGCCAGGGGCCTTTGCCTCAGGCGCGTCGCCTTCGGGCGGCGTCCGGGCGAACCGAACGGAGATGACGAGGAACGATGAACGCGAAGACCTATTCGGTCCGGGAGAGCGAGATCGAGCGACGCTGGTTCGTCGTGGATGCGACGGACGAGACGCTCGGCCGACTCGCCTCGCGTATCGCGCGCGTCCTCGAGGGCAAGCACAAGCCCACCTACCAGCCCAACCTCGACTCGGGCGACCACGTCGTCGTGCTCAACGCGGCGAAGATCGCCGTGACCAGCGACAAGCTCGAGAGCAAGCTGTACAGCCGCCACAGCGGCTTCCCCCAGGGCTTCAAGCAGGAGACGCTCGGCCACCTGCTCGCGCGGCGGCCGGAAGAGGTCATCCGGCGAGCCGTCAAGGGGATGCTGCCGCACAACCGCCTCGGCACCCAGCAGCTGCGCAAGCTGAAGATCTATGCCGGCTCGGATCATCCGCATCAGGCCCAGCGGCCTGAGCCGCTCGCCTGAGGAGCTCACCACCCATGGCAATTCCCGCGTTCTATTCCGGGACCGGTCGGCGCAAGACGGCCATCGCTCGCGTCCGGCTGCTGCCGGGCGATGGCGAGATCGTGGTCAACGGCCGCTCGCTCGAGGAGCATTTCGGCAACGCGATCAACGAGACCGATGTTCGCATGCCGTTCCGGGTGACCGGGACCGAAGGCCGCTTCAACGTGATGATCAAGGTCGAGGGTGGCGGCGTGACCGGACAGGCCGGGGCGATCCGCCATGGAATCGCTCGCGCCCTCCTCGAGATCGATCCCGACGGCCACCGGCTGCCGCTTCGCCAGGCCGGCCTCCTCACCCGCGACCCGCGGATGAAGGAGCGCAAGAAGTACGGTCTCAAGCGAGCCCGCAAGGCCCCGCAGTACACCAAGCGGTAAGTCGCCCTCACGGGCGGCTAGAGTTGCGGCATGCACGCAGCTGACCGCACCGGCGTCTCCCTGCGCGGGCGCGACCTGCTGAGCGTCGCGGACCTGTCGGCGGGTGAGGTCGGGTGCGTGTACGAGACCGCCACCGAGCTCAAGCGCGAGTTCCGGGCCTCGCGCCAGCATGCCGTTGCGCGGCTTCCCGGGCGGACCCTGGCGATGCTGTTTCAGAAGCCGAGCCTGCGGACCCGGGTGACGTTCGAGGCCGGGATGGCGCAGCTGGGCGGCCACGCGATCTACCTGACCCACGACGCAGTCCTTGGCACCCGCGAGAGCGTCAGGGACGTCGCCCACAACCTGGACCCGGTGGTCGACGCGATCGTCGTCCGGACCGGACCCCACGAGGTCGCCATGGAGCTGGCTGCCCAGGCGAGCATCCCGGTCATCAACGGGCTGACGCTGCGTGAACATCCGTGCCAGGCGCTGGCGGACGTGTTCACGATCCGGGAGCGGTTCGGCTCGCTCGAGGGCCTCGTCCTGGCCTTCGTCGGCGACGGCAACAACGTCTACCACTCGCTGGCGCTGCTCGGTGCTGCCTTGGGCATGGAGATCCGGCTGGCCCATCCGCCCGGTTACGCGCCGAACGAGCGGATCGTGGCCAGGGCGCGCGAGCTGGCCATGGAGTCCGGCGCCACCTTGACCTTCGGTCAGGACCCGTACGAGGCCGTCCGCGGTGCGGCCATCGTCTACACCGACGCGTGGACCTCGATGGGCCAGGAAGCCGAGACCGAGGAGCGCCGCGATGCGTTCGCCGGCTACCGCGTCGACGACGCCCTGCTCGACGCAGGCGGGCCGAACGTGGTGGCGATGCACTGCCTGCCCGCACATCGCGGCGAGGAGATCACGTCGGCGGTCATGGACGGGCCGCGCAGCCTGATCTGGGAGCAATCGGAGAATCGGCTGCACGTCCAGAAGGCGCTGCTGGTCGAGCTGCTCGACGGGAAGAACGCGGGATGAGCGAGACACTCTACGAGGGCTACAAGGAGGCCCTCCGCCGGGGTCACGTCGCGGCCCTGCGCGGCAGGCTCGAGGTTGCCATCGCCGCCTACAGCGAGGCGTCGCGGATGGCTCCGGATCGCGCGCTCCCGTATGTCGGTCTCGGCGGCGTGCTCGCGCGACTCGGGCGCAACGACGAGGCGCTCGCGGCGTATGCGGTGGCCCTCGGTCGGGCCCCGAACGACGAGGCCGCCCTGCGGGGGCGCGCCGACGTCCAGGCCGCGGTCGGGCAGCGAGCGGATGCAGCGGCGACCCTGGACCTGCTGGCAGCGGCCCTGGAGAGCCAGGGCCGGCTGGCCGACGCCTGTGACGTCGCCCGTCGAGCGCTCGAGCTGGCCGAATCCCGCGGCCGTCGCAAGGGCGTCGCGGCGCTCGTGGCCCGGCTGCGCCAGACCGCCGGCGACCCGTCGGCCGCCGAGGCCCTCGCCCGTGCCCTGAGCGTGCTGGAGGTCGACCCGACGGCGGCTCGACGGCCGGCTGCCGGGACGACGCCCGACGCCGGCAACGGCGGGCCGGGCGATCTCGAGGCTCTCGCGGAACCGGCGCCGCCGATCGACCCGGCTGCCCTGACGCTGGCGGTCGAGGCCGCGATCGACGCCGGGGACCTGCCCGAGGCGCGCCGGAGGGCGGTCGTCGCGGCTGCGGGCCATCGGTCGCTTGGCCAGCTCCACGCCGCGATCGACGCCTGCTACGAGGCGCTCGCGTTCGCCCCGGCCGATCCGGACATCCACCTCGCGCTCGCCGAGCTCTACTACGATCGCGGCTGGCGGGCCCTCTCGGCCGACAAGCTCGTCCTCCTCGGCCGGCTCGTCCAGCTGACCGACGACAACGCGACGCGGGCCCGGCTGTGCTACCTCGCGGCGACGCGATTCCCGGACGATTCCCGGCTCGCCGCGATCTGCGCCTGAGGCCTCGGCCGCCGGAGTACCGTCCCGGGGGCGGTGCCGACGAGCGCGTCCGGGCCGCCGCAGCCCGGCTCCAGGCCCGATCCCGAGGGAGGGCGATGCTACACTCGGGTGACGATGCCGCAGCTCCTTGGATCGATCCTCGACGGGGTCAGCCTGACGACGATCGTGGACATCGGGATCACTGCGCTCCTCATCTACTGGCTCTTCAGCCTGATCCGCGGAACGCGCGCCGTCCGCCTCGTAATCGGCGTGAGCGTCCTGTTCGGCGTCTATGCCCTGGCGGTCGCCTTCGACCTCCGCCTGCTCACCCAGATCCTCCAGGCCGGCGCCGTGGTCGGCCTGTTCGCGCTCGTGGTGGTCTTCCAGCCTGAGCTGCGTCGAGCGCTCGAGCGGATCGGCCGGGTCGGCTCGTTTGGGTGGCTGCTCCTGCCGGCCGAGTCGCGGACCGCGGAGCTCGTCGCGACAGAGGTGGCCCGGTCGGCCGCCAAGCTGTCGAGCGAGGGGCACGGCGCCCTGATCGTGCTCGAGCGCGAAACGGGCCTCGAGGAGGTGGCCGAGACCGGGGTGATGATCCATGGCGACGTCTCGGCGGAGCTGCTCGACACGATCTTCATGCCACGCTCGGCGCTCCACGACGGGGCCGTGATCATCCGGGACGACCGGATCGTCGCCGCCGGCGCGCTCCTGCCGCTGGCCGAGACCTCCATGCACACCGAGCGCTTCGGGACCCGCCACCGGGCGGCGCTCGGGATCACCGAGCAGACCGACGCCGTCGTGATCGTGGTGTCCGAGGAGAACGGGCAGATCAGCCTGGTCGAGCGGGCGAGGATCGTCCGGAACCTCACGGAGGTGGGCCTGGGCCGAGCCATCCGCGGGCTGCTCGATCCGGCGATCGGGCGGCGCGGCGTCGGCTGGCGGGCGGCCAGCGAGGGTCGAGCAGCGGCGGCGATGGGCTCCCGCCGGCTGGCGGTGGCCGGTCGATTTGTCCGCCGATCGCGCGTCGTTCGGAGTGTCTCGCCGCGGCCGGTCGGCCCCATCACGACGAACCCGCCGGCGACGTCCATGCCGAGCGGCCCGGTGGGCCCGGCCGCTCCGCCCGGGGCCACCGCCGACGACGACGAGACCAGTCGATCGCCGGCCGCTCGAGTCGCGCCGTGAGGCGGTTTCTCTCGCGCGTCGTCCATAACTGGCCACTCAAGCTCGCCGCCGTGGGACTCGCCAGCCTGATGTACGGCGGCCTGGTCCTCTCCCAAAGCACGCAGCAGTTCACCGGTGTGCTTCCGGTCACGGCCCGCGGCCAGCCTGCGGACACGGTGCTCCTGACAGCACTCGATCCCGTCACGCTCATTCGCTACTTCGCTCCGACGGGGGTCCCGGTCACGACCAGCTCGTTCCTGGCGACGGTGGACCTTGCCGGCATCGACCCGCAGGCCGGCCCGGTCAACGTGCGGATCGACGTCAGCTCGCCGGACGGCAGGATCCGCGTGCTCGGCTACGAGCCGCAGTTCATGACCGTCCAGCTCGACCCCCTCGACCAGAAGACGGTCCCGGTGCAGGTCGAACGAGGCGTGGTCCCGGACGGCCTGACGGTTGGGCAAACCACGGTGGATCCGAGGGCGGCCATCGTCTCCGGCCCGCAGTCGAACGTTCGCCAGGTCGTCGCGGTTCGCGCCGATGTCCAGGTCCAGCCGTCGGGCATCGACGTCGACCAGGACGTCCAGCTCGTGCCCGTCGATGGGCTCGGCAACGCGGTGAGGACGGTCGACGTCAGTCCGGCGACGGCGCGAGTGACCATTCCGGTCTTCTCGAACCAGCAGACACGGTCCCTGCCGGTCAACCCGGTCGTCACCGGAGCACCGGCTGCCGGATTCGAGATTGCCAGCGTGACTGTCGATCCGGCCATTGCGCTCGTGCAGGGCGACGCCGATCAGCTGGCCACGCTGGGCGAGATCGATACGACGCCGATCCCCTTGACGGGCGTCTCGGCGGATCTGACCGTCGAAGCTCGACTGGCCCCGCCGACCGGGATCGTGCCCGTCGGCAGCGACCCGATCCACGTCTCGATCAAGCTCCGCGCGGTCACCGAGACGCGGACGTTCAGTGCCGGGCTCAGACTGGTCGGCACGCGTCGGGACCTGAGCTACGCGCTGGGCACGGATCGCGTCATCGTCACGATCGGTGGGTCCAGCGCGGATCTCGACCGGCTGGCCGGATCGGCGCTCGTCCTGGACCTCGATGTGACCGGCCTGGGCCAGGGAACGGTCGAGGTTCCCGTCAGCATCAACCTCCCGACCGGGCCCACGCTCGTCTCCGCCACGCCGCCAACCGTCAGCGTCACGATCAGCGCCGCCGTGCCGCCGTCGCCGGGTCCGAGCTCGTCCCCGGTCGGGGGCTGACGGTCCGTGGCTCGCCTCTTCGGCACGGACGGCATCCGCGGTGTCGCCAACGTCGACCTGAAGCCGACGACCGCCTACGCGCTCGGACGCGCAGTC
>JAXDKX010000123.1:0-2911 GCA_034666905.1 Chloroflexota bacterium
CCGTCCTGCCGGGGACTGATCCGGGCCTCTGCTAGACTCGGCGCCTGTCGGGGCGTGGCGCAGTCTGGTAGCGCACCAGTCTGGGGGACTGGTGGTCGTCGGTTCAAATCCGGCCGCCCCGACCAACAATCACTCACGAAACCGGCCACGGAGGCCGGTTTCTTCGTTTACGTGGCCTCGCCGCCCTCCGCGCCTGCAAGCTGATAAGCAAAGAACGGGCGCCCTGGGCCATTGGCTATGGCGCGCCGCCGTCAATGGCAACGGGCATCCGTACCTCAGCCGGCTGGCAAGAGAGGCCACGCCTCGAGACAGACGGTTCTGGATTATCGGCCGCGTAATCGTTATCGCCATTGTCGTCGGGGTCTTTGCGTACGCGCTCGTGCTCTGGATCCAAAACCCCTTGTATCATTTGCGCGCCTTGCGTCGAGCCTCGATCCCGTCGTCGCCGGCCGTCCAGAAGTCGGCGGTGAGACGGTCGAACCTTGCGTCTCGGCCCTCCCGCTCCCAGGCTGCGATCCAGAACGAGTCTCGCGGATCCTACCGTCAGCTCTAATTAGGACCGGACGCTGGCCGAAGCTCGGTGTAGACAAACCTCTGACGGCAATCGGTGATCGACAGAGCCGCCTCCTGATCGACCGGCTCGCCAGTGGTCGGATCGGAATCGACAAAGCGGCACTGGCTCGAGACCGGGTCATCGAAGTGGCCCGTCAAGTCGAACCATCCCGTGCCCGCGTCATTGCAACCGAAGAACTCGGCGGCTGACTTGAGCAGGGATGGGTGTGCCCGACCGTAAATCTCGGGAGCCAACTCCTCGCCCGCCTTCTCCTTCCGGGCGAGCAGCCGATCGCCGCTGAAAACGCCGTAAATCCAGTCAGGGCTGCCCGAGCCGGCCGCGGTCCCGTCCCCGCAGAACTGCTCGCGGAATGCCCGTAGCCGGAGGTCGCTTCGGCCGTAGCACACCAGCGAGCGAGCGCCGCCGATCCGCGCGAGGTCGGTCAGGGACGTGTCCCTCGGACAGGCCATTGATGCGTAGGCGAGCCAGGTCTCGCCGTCGCGAGCCGCAGAGGCGACCCAGCCGAAGTGCGCGAGCCCAGTTAGTGCCTGCACCTGCCACCAGTCGTACCCGTTTGCAGACACCGGACCAGCTACGACGAACACCTCGCGCCCCTTCGTGATGGGTTCGCCTCGGACCACAGACCTATCGCCCGTGCCTGGTGCGGACCTGACCCGGAGCTCGTCCGCGACGACCAGGGCGAGTCCGTCGACCCTGAGCGGCCCCGACGTCAGCGAAGCAAGCGGCGTCGCGTCCGGTGTCGGGTCGGGAGTCGCGTCGGGGGTCGGTTCAGGTGATGCCGTCAACATGGGCGTGGTCGACGGCGCCGCAGATGGCATTGACGCGGAAGCCGACGGCGCGGCTGACGGAGACGGGGACTGACTCTGATCGTCGATCGTTGCGGTGGGGAAGCTCGCCGATGGCGCGTGCGCCGCGGGCTGTTCGCTGGCTGGCACCATCGCACAGGCAGCGACCAGGAGGAGCAGGCTCGCGGCCGCGCCGGCGCTGATCTGGCGCCACAGCTTCATCCGTGTCTCCTCGACCGGCGTGGGATCGGGTAAGGACCGTGTAGGACGGGGGATTACGTCGACCCCTGCGCATCGGGACGCTACGGCCGAGCATGGTGTTACCGAGCGGCCTCACCACCGTCCTCCGGAGTGTGCGCGCACAAGGCCCGTACCATGTTCGGTATCCCGCGGGTCCGGCCGCGACCATCCGTCGCCCCCTGGAGCCCGCGCCATGGCCGACGTCACGTTGTTCCGGCACTCGGCGCCACGGTGGCCGGGTGGATCGGGCGTACACGTTCTGGAGCGGCGCGAAGGCTTCATGCTGATCTCGCCGTCGCCGTGTCACAACGTCCTCGCGGCGATCCTCGCGGACACGGCCATGGTCGACGCTGTCAGGCTCACGAGAGTCGATCGCGCTGCGCTTGCGAACCGGGGGTATTGCCTCCATTGCGTCGATACGCTGCGGCGGCCGGCGAGGGCTGTCGGCTGACCGCCGCCACCGTCGTCATCCTGGCGGGGGGCCGTTCTGCGCCGCGCGACTGCAAGCAGTGTTTCAGTTTGGAGCGCGACCTAACGGTGGTCCGGGCGCCCCCGTTATCCGGGGCGAGAGTCCCAGCGGGCTCGAGATTGCTTTCGACCGTTCGCTGGGGCTCCATTAGCGCCCACGGTGCCCCGTGGGCGCGCTCTGGCCGCCGCTCGGTTCGTCGTCGCCATTCCGGCCCCAAGGGGGGACGGGGCCCAGCCTCGACGGGCCGAGGGGGCCGTACCATGTCCAGCATGCTTAGGTCGGGCAGGTTCTGGCTGGTGTTCGCGGCGTTTGTCGGGGCGGCGCTTGTCGGCCTCCGCCTGCCCATTGGCGAGACGCCATTCCCCGCTGGCTTGGTGATCATTCTCGCTGGAGCCGTTGGCGCGGTTGCCTTCAAGCGCCGCGATCCGGTGATTGCAGCCGGCCTGACGTGGGGGGTCGTCGCCTACCTCGTCGCATTCGGAGTGCTCGTCGCTTGGACGATGACCCATCTCACGCTCCCCTGAGCGCTATCGGGGGCCGTACCACGCCACGCATGAGCGAACCGAAGCCCTACGAACCGGACGGCCGTCGAGGGACGATATGAGACCACGAGGCATCTCCGTGAATCCAGCGCCAATGGCTGTTCTGGGCGGCGCTCGCTGGCTTTATCGCGGCCTTTTGGATCTCGGGCATGATCACGGCGGCCCACTCGCTGTGAAGCGTCAGTTACGCGCAGCGCGTCGGGCCGCGATCCAGACGTCGCCGGCAGTCCAGAACGCCGCATTCAGCCGCTCGACGCCGTTGGCCTCCGCGTAGCGTTCCCAGGCCGAGATCCAGTGCTCG
>JAXDKX010000124.1:0-6762 GCA_034666905.1 Chloroflexota bacterium
TTTCCGGCTAACAGCCGGGTCTGGTCTCGGCGCCGATCGAGTGACAGGCGCGCTTCGTTGATCTGGATCTTCTCGAGCATCAGTCGCTCGATGGTTTCGTTGTCGTTGGCCCGTTCGGCCTCGGCCAGGGCCGATTCGTTGTAGTCATTGCGATCGCGAAGTCCGACCTGTTCGATGTCGATGAGCAGGCGCTCGATCTCGCGGGCTTCCGGCCGGGGCCGATCAACCGCGATCAAGGCCTGGGCAAGGGCGCGGACCTCGGGGTCCAGCCCGGCCACCACGGCGACCAGGTCGAACGGCGGATGGACGCCCTGGTCGTTGGGCGCGCGCTGCAGGACGATCGCCCGGTACAGCTCCCGGGCTACCGTGCTGGGCAGCTGGTCCGGCCCGAACTGGTCGACGACCCGCAGCTGCAGGTCCGGGACCAGCAGCAGCAACCGGAGCAGCTCGGATTCGACCGGCGTGATCGCGCGCAGGATGTCATGGATCGGCAGGGCATCCGGCGACGCCAGGACGGCGTCCGCGGTGATGCGCGAATCGCCGGACCCGCCGGACGCCTCCCCCAAGCGGCCCTGGTTGATGGGATTGCGCGATGGACGTTCCAGGACCTGCCGCAGGACGCGATCCTCGACACCGGAGACGCGTCGGACCTCCCCGAGCGCCTCGTCACGTCGGAGCGGATCGGTGATGCCGCGCAGTGCCGGCATCACGGCCTCCACGAAGCCGATCCGGCCGGAGCTGGTTTTCAGGTCGTACCCGCCGGCATGGTGGTCGATCAGGTATTCGACGAGGGGCTTGGCCTTCCCGATGGCGGCTTCCCACGCTGCCGGCGACTCGCGGACGACCTCGTCGGGGTCCTTGCCGTCAGGCAGTCGGGCTACGCGGACGTCCTCCAGCTTGACCCCGGAGGTGTCTCCCTGGAGCTGCCCGATGAGCCCGGCCAGGGCGGTTACCCCGAGCGTGCCTGCCTTCTCGCCGGCGGCATCGACGTCGTACGCCAGCGCGATCCGGTTGGTGTATCGAGTCAGGAGTGCCACCTGGCCCGGCGTAAGCGCCGTGCCGAGGCTGGCCACGACGTTGTCGAAGCCGGCCTGGTGGGCCATGAGCGCGTCCGTGTAGCCCTCGACGATCACGGCCTGCGTGGCCTTGCGAATCGGGCCCTTGGCCTTGTCGATCAGGTAGAGCGTCCGGCTCTTGTCGAAGAGCGGGGTCGCCGGCGAATTCAGGTACTTGGGTCCTTCGCCTTCCAGCAGCCGCCCGCCGAGGCCGACCGCGTGGCCGTTCTGGTCGCGGATCGGGAAGATGACGCGGGACCGGAACTTGTCATAAACGCCGCCTCGCCCGCTCTGGCGCGGTGAAGCGAGGCCCACCTCGACCAGCTCGTCGGCCCGGACGTCGCGCTTGGTCGCCAGGGCCCTGGTCATCTGGTCCCAGCCGCCCGGGGCCCAACCGATCTGGTGCGCGGCGATCGTTTCGTCCGTGAAGCCACGGGCGTGGAGGTACTCGAGGGCCGGCTTGCCGCCGTTCGAGGCCGTCAGCACGGCGTGATAGAAGGCGATCGCGTGGTCGAGGACCTGGCGGAGACGGGCCTTGTGCGCGTCCTCGTGCTTGGTCCGTTCGTCGATCTCGACACCGGCACGCGTAGCGAGCGTACGGAGCGCCTCGGGAAACGCGACCCCGTCGCGCTGCATCACGAAGCTGAAGATGTCTCCACCCAGGCCGCAACCGAAGCAGTGCCAGCTCTCTCGCTGCGGGGTGACCACGAACGACGGTGTCTTCTCGCCGTGGAAGGGGCAGAGACCCTTGTAGGTGGTGCCCGCCTTCTTCAGGCTGACCGACTCGCCGACGACGTCGACGACGGACAACCGGGTCTTCACTTCGGCTGCAACACCGACCGCCAAACGGCGCCTCCTGGACCTGAACATGGCTGTGGGCCTGTCAAGTCTTGACAAGCCCGATTGGCCCCAAGTATCGCCCATTTGGGGCTCGTTTGTCAAGACCTTGTCAATACCCACCGGGAGTATCGGCGACGCCGCGTGACGACCCCAGGGCCCGCGTTCGGTGCGCTGAGAGAGCGATGCAACACGATCGTCCGTTGGAGGGGTCGCGACGGGTAGCCGGTCCACGGCTTACTGCTTCGGTGACCACCGAGACCCCACAGCCTGATCTGCGACCCCTTCACGTGCAGATCGCCGATCATCAGCGCGATCTGGTCGAGTTGCGTGCCGCCATGGAGGCCCGGGCCGCGTTGGACCCCGACACACCGGAGTTCCGCGAAGCCCTCGCCTACGAGGACGAGCTCCTCGAACGAATTCACCGGTGGTCGCTCGGCCAGCGCTGAAGGAGGAAACGACATGTCCCGCTTCGAACACACCATCACGGTCGACGTTCCCGTGCGTCAGGCCTACGACCAGTGGACCCAGTTCGAGTCCTTTCCGTCGTTCATGGAGGGTGTCGAGAAGGTCGTCCAGCGGGACGACCGGACGCTCGAGTGGACCGCCTCGATCGCCGGCCAGGAGCGCAGCTGGACGGCCGTGATCACCGACCAGACCCCGGACACCCGGGTCGCCTGGAAGAGCACCTCGGGCACCGACAACGCAGGCGCGGTCATGTTCAATTCGATCGAAGAGGGCCGGACGGAGATCACCCTGCGGATGGATGTCGAACCCGACGGCATCGTCGAAAACGTCGGCGACAAGACCGGGGCCATCGGCCGGCGGGTCAAGGGCGACCTCGAGCGATTCAAGGCGTTCATGGAAGGCCGCCGCCAGGCGACCGGTGCATGGCGCGGGGAGATTCACGGCGACGAGGTCCGCGACCCGGCGATGTCCGGCACCCGTTCGCCGGGAACCGACGGGGCGAGTTGACCCAAGACGGTCGATCGGGCCGCCGACGGGAGATTCGGCCTAGGTGGCGTGCGTCGGCGAGTGTGACGCCTTGGCCTCCAGGAGAAGCGCGTCTGCTCGCGCCGTCAGCTGATCTGCGGTCTCGCCCTCGGCCAGGGTCGCCAGCCCGAAGCTGATTCCGACGTCGACCTCCGCCTGGAGGGCGGCGTCGATCTCGTGGAACCGCTGCTGGGCATCGCCGAAATCGATGCTGCCCATGCCGCACAGGAACTCGTCGCCACCGTATCGAATGATCGGATCGAACGGACGAAGCTTGGATCGCATGATTCGCACGAGTGCCTTCAGGACGAGGTCGCCAGCGGCGTGCCCATGTCGGTCGTTCGTGCCCTTCATGTCGTCGACGTCGACGAACGCCAGGATGAAGCGTCCATCCGAGCGCCGGGCCCGTTCGATCTCGTTGGAGATGGTGAGCGTCCCCATAGCCCGGCGGTAGGCGCCGGTCAGGTCGTCGAGGTGGGCCGATCCCAGGCTCGCCTCGAGACGAGCGCGCTCGGCAGCCGCCTGTTCCCGATCCCTGGCCGCTCGCTCGCGATCCGCGGCGGCTCGCGCCCGATCCTCGGCTGCCTGGGCCCGGAGGAGCTGGAGCTGGTCCGCCAGGGAGGCGTCGGACACCTCGATCGAGCGGTCGATTGCCTCGGCCCGTGCGTCGCGGCGGCGGGCGCTGTCGTCGCGTGCGGCGGCCGTCACGTCGCGCTCGACCGCGGTCACGAGGCGATCGCTGGCAGTCGCCTGCCGCTCCACCTGGTTCAGCAGACGGGTATGTGTTCCGGCATCCCGCTCATCACGCGACTTGTTGTACTCGGCCGTCGCGGTTGACGTTGGCGTCCGATCAGTCGCGTGGTCACGATCCGCCGCACCCTGGTCTCGATTCGAGGCGGTCTGATCGCTCTCTGAGGCAGCCTCGTCCCGATCGGAGCCGGTCTGATCCTGGTCCTGCCCGGTCTGGTCGGCATCCGCGGCGGACTGGGCCGATCCCGTGGCTGCGTGATCGCCCGCCAAGGCGCTTCGGGCGTCGGCATCATGACCCGATGACGGCTCGTGATCCTTGCCGTTGCCGTTCGACTCCAACATCTGTCGCCTCCCCCGAAGCAGCGCCCTTCGAGCTCGCGTGCGCGCCCGAGTCAATCCAGACTACACCGCCTCGAGCCGAAGTCGAGGATGAAAACCCTTACAGATCCGCCCGCCGCCAGATTCCGGTGCGCCCGATAAACTGCAACCCGCGGCCGGGCGCCCCCGACCCCTACCCGTCACTGGAGCCCGTGTGGGCATGTCCGCAAACCCCTCGCCGGGATCGCTGAGCCGCGAGCCGGCGACCGTGCGAATCGCCATGTGGAGTGCTCGCCATCGGTGGCCGGTGGTCGGCCTCTGGTTCCTGGCGACGATCGGGCTGTTCGTCATCAGCCTGGGGCTGGGCGGGATCAATGCCGCCGACGCCAACGCCAACCCGAACGAGACAAACCTCGAGGCGAGCGAGGCCTACGACGTCTTCAACGCCGGCGGCAAGATCGACCCCTCCCAGCAATTCCTCGTGGTGATCGGCGGAGGGCCGCGTGCGACGACCGACCCGGCCTTCAAGGCCGTCGTCGAGGGCCTCGTCGGTCAGCTCCACGCGGCGTCGGTCCAGATCGATGGGGTCAACACGCCGACCTTCGATCAGCTCGCCGACCCGTTCCAGGCGCCACCGGCGGCCGGCCTGGTATCGGCCGACAGGACCACGGTGCGGATCGCCGCTCGCGTGCCGGGTGATGACGTTCGGGTGAAGGCGCTGCTTGCTCCAGTCCGGCCGATCGTCGATGCGGCCCGAACGGCCAACCCTGGCCTGACGATTCACGCGATCAGCAGCGACTTCATCTCGGACGACATCAATGCCCTGATCTCCACTGGGCTCGATGAATCGCTCAGGATCACGATGCCGCTGACGTTCATCATCCTGCTGTTCGCGTTCGGGGCGATCGTGGCCTCGCTCGTGCCGCTGATCCTGGCCGCGACCTCGCTGGTCGCCGCGTTCGGGATCCTGGGCATCTACAGCCAGGTGGTCGGCACCGTCAGCCCGAACGCGACCCAGCTGATCGTGCTGATCGGCCTGGCCGTGGCGGTCGACTACTCCCTGTTCATGGTCACGCGCTTCCGGGTCGAACGGCGTGCCGTTCGTGACCGCGCCAAGGCGATCGAGATCTCCAGCAGCACGGCCGGGCGCGCGGTCTTCTTCTCGGGGCTCGCGGTGATGATCTCGCTGGCCGGGCTGGTCACGCTCGGTGTGTCGTTGTTCACGTCGATGGCGATCGGGACCATCTCTGTGGTGCTCGTCTCGGTCATCGGCAGCCTGACCTTCATGCCGGCCACGCTCGCGATCCTTGGCGATCGCGTGAACCTCGGCCGACCGTCAACGTGGCTGCCGCGGCTCGCGAAGCGGCTCCCCGTGCCGCGCATCCGTCACTGGGGCAATGTCGCGCTCGCGTGGCTCGACAACCGGGCGAATCGACAGGAGGGCAGTGGATTCTGGGGCGCCCTCGTGACCGCGGTCATGCGCCGGCCGATCCGGTTGACCGTGATCGCGGCCGCGCTCCTGCTGGCCCTCGCGGTCCCGGTCCTCCACCTCCGCACCGGGATCACCGATATCACGGCGTTCCCCGACTCGATCGACGGCGTCGCCGGGATCAAGCTGCTCAACGAGAAGTGGCCGCAAGGGACCGAGCTGCAACTGCTGGTCGTCGTGACCAACGCGGACAAGCCGGAGACCCAGGCGGCGATCGAGCAGCTGAAGGCCGAGGGCGTGAAGCTCCCCGGGCTGAGCGCCCCGGTCACGGTCACGCCATCGCGCGACGGGCACGCCGCGATGGTCGCGTTCACCATGGCCGGCAGCCAGAACGACGATGCGAATCGGGACCTCGTGCGGCAGGCTCGGAGCGAGCTCGACCCATCGGTCTTCGGCGCCCTGTCCGACGTCCGGACCTATGTGACCGGCGACGCGGCGTACGCGGTCGACGTGACCAAGGTCTACGCGGACGGCATACCCACGATCTTCCTGTTCGTGCTGAGCCTGTCGTTCCTGCTGATGCTCGTCGCGTTCCACTCGATCGTGATCCCGATCAAAGCCATCCTGCTCAACCTGCTGTCGACGGCCGCGGCGTATGGCGTGCTGGTCCTCGTCTTCCAGGACGGCTGGTTCGCGTCACTGCTCGGAATCACGCCGAGCGGCGTCATCGAGAGCTGGGTGCCGCTATTCATCTTCACGATCCTGTTCGGGCTCTCGATGGACTACCACCTGTTCATCCTGACCCGGATCAAGGAGGCCCGAGATCGCGGACTGGGGTCGCGCGAGGCCGTCGCCAAGGGCATCTCGGTCACGTCGGGCACCATCACCAGTGCGGCCTCGATCATGGTCGTCGTCTTCGCCGTGTTCGTGACCCTCAAGTTCGTCTTCATCCAGCAGCTGGGGCTCGGGCTGGCGGTCGCGGTCTTCGTGGACGCCACGGTCATCAGGAGTGTGCTGCTGCCGGCGTCGATGACGCTGCTCGGCGACTGGAACTGGTGGATGCCCCGGATCCTCGATTGGATCCCGCGAGTGACCATCGAAGGCGATCCCGACGAGCCGATGGACGCGCCAACTCCCGCGTAGCCCGCGCCCGCCCCGCCAGCACGGTTTGCGTCATTGCGCTAGCGTTGTTGCAGACGCAACGACTTCAACAGAAGCCGTCGCTCGTCGAACAGGACGGTGCGGCAATGCAAGACACGGATCTCGGACTGCTCATCCTTCGGGGAGTGGTCGGTCTCACGCTGGCCGGTCATGGAGCGCAAAAGGCATTCGGCTGGTGGAGCGGGCCCGGCCTCGAGGGCTGGCGCGGCGCCGTCACGG
>JAXDKX010000125.1:0-5114 GCA_034666905.1 Chloroflexota bacterium
TGCCTCCTGGCGGGTCGCGCCGATGCCTATCCGGACCTCGCCCGCTGCCTCGATCGCGCCCTGGACGCCCTGGTCCTCTACGACCACGTGGCCGACTGGGAGATTGACCTCGACGCCGGGCGCTGGAACGCGTTCGTGGCCAGCGTGACCCGGGAGCCGCAGCTCCACGAGCTCCGAAGTCGAAACCGTTCGGCGGTCCTCGTGGCGATGCTGACGACCGACGCAGTCGCGACCTACTTCGCCCGGATCGAGCAGGAGATGCTGCAGGCCGCCGCGATCGCAGAAACGTCGGCCGTGGACATCCCGGCCCTCGCCGACCATTGCCGGGCATTCGCGACGACCGTCAACCGCAAGGGAGTGGAGGTGGATGAGCACTACAGTGAGATCGGCAGGCGGGCGGCCACGCTGCTGCTCGAGTCACCCAGCGAAGCCAGGGCATAGCGCCGCCGCTCGGCGGGCACGCTGAAGAAGGAGACAGCCAGATGGCGTACGACAGCAACGGACCGATTCCGCAGCACCGCGACGAACCGTACGGGTTCATGGAGCGCGAGCTCGTCTTCAAGCTCATGGCCTCCCATGCGCTCGTCGACGAGGAGTATTTCGAGCTCCTCCGGAAGGATCCCGAGGAGGCTGCTGCGCAGCTCCACATCAAGCTGACCGACCGGGACCTCGACTATCTCAAGAACAATGTCGAGTGGGATCGCATCGAGCGCCACGCCGAGGACATTCGCTCGGGCCTGAACCTGGAGCTCGTGACCAACTCCTGGTAGAACCTCGACCCCGGCGCCACGGCGCCTCCATACGGGCTCCACATCCGAATCCGAGGATTCAGGGCAGATCGGATCCAATCGATGGATCCACCAAGCGTTCCCTGAAGGAGCCCATACCCATGCGTCGCATCGTCCCCGCCATCCTGCTCATCGCCGTCCTGGCGATCGGAGGCGGCCTCGTCGCCAACGCCGCCTACCAGGCCGGCCTCAATACCGCGGTCACGACCGCCGTCGCCAGTGGCGGCACCGTCGCCCCGGTCGTCGTTCCCCCATACGGCTATGGCTACGGCTACGGCTGGCATCCCTTTGGCTTCGGCTTCGGGATCTTCGGACTGCTGTTCACCCTCTTCTTCGTGTTCATCGTGTTCGGCCTGATCCGGGCGATCCTCTTCGGCGGACGCCGCGGCTGGGGACGTGGTGGCTGGGGCGGACCCGGCCGTTGGGGCGGCCCGACCGGACCCGGCAGCCAGGGCGGACCTGGCGATCACGGCCACGGCAAGGGCTATGGCAACCCGTGGATGGACCGCTTCGGCCCGAGCTTCGAGGAATGGCATCGCCAGGCCCACAGCTCGGAGCCATCCAGCGAGCCACCCGCATCGAATCAAGGGTCGAACGCGACCTGATCCCCTCCCGTTCCCGCGCCCCCGGACGAAATGCTCCGGGGGCGCCTCCGTCTCCGGCACGCAATCCCCACCGTACGATGCCCTCACATGAAGACCATCCTCGTCGTCGATGACGAACCAAGGATCGCCCAGCTCGCCCGGGACTACCTCGAGCACGCGGGCTTCGAGGTCCTGGTCGCCGCCGACGGCCCGGCGGCGCTCGCGACGGTTCGCCAGCGGCACCCCGACCTGGTCGTCCTCGACCTCGGACTCCCGGGTCTCGACGGCCTCGACGTCACCCGCGAGCTGCGCCGCGATTCCACGATCCCGATCGTCATGCTTACGGCCCGCGACGACGAGCTCGACAAGCTGCTCGGCCTGGAGCTCGGGGCCGATGACTACCTGACGAAGCCATTCAGCCCGCGCGAGCTGGTCGCCCGCGTGCGCGCGGTCCTGCGACGCACGGAGACCGCCTCGACCCCGAGCGACCTCATCCGGGCCGGCGACGTCGTCCTGGACGTGCCACGGATGCGGGCCGAGGTCGCCGGCCGCGCCGTCGACCTGACGGCAACCGAATTCGGGTTGCTCAGGACCCTGGCCGCGAGTCCCGGCCGGATCTTCACCCGCTCCCAACTCCTCGACGAGGTCCGCGGCGTCGCCTTCGAGTCATACGAGCGCGCGATCGATTCGCACATCAAGAACCTGCGCCGCAAGCTCGAGCCCGATCCGCGCGAGCCGCGCTACGTGCTGACCGTCTACGGCGTCGGCTATCGATTCGCCGACGATCGGGCGAGCCGATCGTGAGCGGGCCTGGCGAGGAGCCGCCGCCGCCGCCGAACGGGGAGGCGCCCGACGAGCCGCCCGGGCATCGTGGCCCGTCCTGGGGTGGCTGGGGCGACGGGCCGTGGCGTGCCGACGGGGGTGGCTGGGGACCCTGGGATCCCCGCCATCCGCGGGCTCGCGAGATGCGCCGCCGGGCTCGCCTCTATCGCCGCGGTGAAGGCAGGCGGCCCTGGCGACGGCGCCAGGGGTTCGGTTGGATCTTCGGCGTCCTCTTCCTGGTCATCGCGGGTTCGATCCTCACGGCGACCGCGTCGGTCCTCTCGCACCTGGGGCCCGTGCCGGTGGTCATCACGGCCGTCGCCATCGTGGCGATCGTGGCTGCGCTGTTTCGCGGCGTCGCAGGCGCGGCACGCGACCTCGACAGCATGGTCGCGGCGACCCGACGCGTGGAGGAAGGCGACTATGCCGTGCGGCTCGGGGAGACGCGCTCAGATCTCCCGCCGATCCAGGAGCTGGCCGGCGGCTTCGACACCATGGTTGCCAGACTCGAGGCGGACGAAGAGCAGCGCCGCACGCTCCTCGCGGACGTGAGCCACGAGCTGCGAACGCCGCTCACCGTGATCACCGGCAACCTCGAGGCGATCCTCGATGGCGTCTACCCGGCCGATCCGGATCACCTGACCCCGATCCTCGACGAGACCCGGGTCATGGCGCGCCTGATCGAGGACCTGCGGACCGTCGCCCTCTCGGAGGCCGGGACGCTGGCCCTCCATCCCGAGCCGACCGATCCGGACGTCCTCATCGGCGAAGTCCTCCGAGCGTTCACGCCCGGCGCGGCCGCGACCGGCGTCACGATCAAGGTCGAGTCCGTCGGCGACCTCCCGATCATTGAGATCGATCCCGTCCGGATTCGCGAGGTGCTGTCCAACCTGGTCGCGAACGCCCTCCGGTACACCCCGAGCGGTGGGACCGTGGCCCTCGGTGGGTCGGCCACGGCCTCGCGCGTCACGTTGACGGTCCGGGATACCGGCCCGGGCATCGAGCCGTCCCTGCTCCCCCACGTCTTCGATCGGTTCGTCAAGGGGTCCGGGTCGCGCGGCTCCGGACTGGGACTGGCGATCGCGCGGGGCCTCGTCGAGGCCCATGGCGGGACGATCTCGGTCGCATCACCGCCCGGTGTCGGGACCACATTCCGGGTGGAGCTGCCGCAAGCCCCGGAGCGCTGACCGCGCGGTCCGCCGCCAAGAGTGGGCGCAACGGCGCCTCCGCGCACCGGTATCGGGAACCCATTGTCGGGTGGCGGAGTCTCACCGCCAACGGATCGGTCCTCACACCGGACCGGCCGACCACAGGAGATCGACGATGTTCCGATCGATCAGCCGAACCGGCGCCGCCGTTGGCGCCGCCCTCCTCGTCGCCGCACTCGCGGCGGGTCCAGCCCTCGCCTGCGGCGGCCTCATCGGGCCGAATGGCGCGGTCAACCTGCTGCGCACGACCACGCTCGCCGGCTACCACGACGGCGAGGAGCACTACATCACGGCCTTCCAGTTCGCCGGCGGTGGCGGTGCGTTCGGGTCGCTGACGCCGCTCCCCGGCATCCCGTCGAAGGTCGAGAAAGGTGGCGACTGGACGCTCCAACGCCTCGTCCGCGAGACCGAGCCGCAGCGTGAGTCCTTCCTGCTCGGGGCCGCCGCGGCAGCCCCGGCGGCCTCGGCCGAGGAGCTGATGAAGGTCCAGATCGACGCCCTCGACATCACGGTCCTCCGCGGGGGCTCGGCCCAGGTCGGCCAGTGGGCGAAGGACCACGGCTTCCGCCTCCCGCCGGATGCGCCCCAGGTCCTCGATTTCTACTCGGCTCGATCGCCGATCTTCCTCGCCGCGGTCTTCAACGCCGATGCGGCCGCAGCTCGCGGACAGCAGGTCGGTGACGGCACCCCGGTCCACATCACGATCCCAACCGACAACCCATGGGTTCCGCTGCGGATCCTCGCGCTCGGCAAGACCGCCACGGAGCGCGTCACCGCCGACGTCTACCTGCTCACCGACCGGACGCCGGCGCTCCTGCCGGCCCCGAACGGCGACAACGGCCTCAACCTCGACCACAGCGCTCCGGCGAGCGAATCGCTGCTCACCGACCTCCGTACCGACCGCGGCATGAGCTGGGTCCCGACGTCGGGTTGGCTGACCAAGGTCCGGATCGACGCGGCCGCGCCGGCCCTCGGTTTCGACCTGGCGATCGATGCGTCCGGCGCTCGGCAGCCGTCGCGGGTGCTCGCCGGCCTGGACCTGCCTGGAGCCGCAGCCCCCGTGGACCACGCGGTAGACCTCGCCCGGCTCGCGGTCGGGCTGGCCCTTTCGATCGGTGGCATCGGCGGGATCGTGGTGCTCCTGCGCGGCCGCCGCCCGTTGACGCTGGCCTGAGCGGGTTCGAGATGACAGCGCTTCGCCGACCGGGGCGCCTCGCCCTGGTCGGCGGCCTCGTCCTCGCCCTGGGATTGGCCGGGATCGCAGTAGCCTGGGCCGGCCTGGCGGGCACCGGTCCCGTAACGATCGAAATCCCGATCCGATATTCGCATTACGAACGATCCACCGTCACCGTCCGCGCTGGCGTGCCGGTCACGTTCGTCCTGCGCAACGACGCCCCGATCGACCACGAGTGGATCGTGGGCGACGCGGCCGTCCACGAGCGTCATCGAACCGGCACCGAACCGGTTCACGCCTCCCGCCCGACCGAGGTCACGATCCCGGCCGGGACCACGAAGCTGACGACCGTCACGTTCGATACGCCGGGCACGTTCCTGTACATCTGCCACCTGCCGGGACACGAGGCCTACGGGATGGTCGGGACGGTCGTCGTCACAGCCCACTAGGCCGCTATCCTCGGGGAGATGCGAGTGCTCCCCGATCCGTACGACGACATCGCGGCCGGTCGGTCGGCCCGTATCGCGCTCGCCGGGCC
>JAXDKX010000126.1:0-2935 GCA_034666905.1 Chloroflexota bacterium
AGACCATGCTGCTTGGCGGGGAGGCCCGGGTACCCACGCCGGATGGCCGGATGCTCGCGCTCTCGATCCCACCGGGCACCCCGGATGGCCGCGTGTTCCGGCTGCGAGGCCAGGGCATGCCCCGCCTCGGGAGCGCCAATGCCCGTGGCGACCTCCACGCCGCCGTCCATTCACGACTGCCCGAGAAGCTGACACGACGCCAGCGCGAGCTGATCGAGGAATTCGCCCGGGCGGGTGCCGAAGCAACGAATGGGGCCGTCAGGGCATGAACGATCGATCTCCCGTGACTGGCTATTACGACCTCGAGGTGGCGGCCCGGCTGGTCCGGCTGCCGCCGGCTCGAGTCCGCCGCTATGTCCGCGTCGGCCTCGTCCAGCCGTCGCGACTGGAGGGTCGGACCGCCCTCTTCGGCGAGGCCGAGCTGGCCCGACTGAGAACGATTCGCCGACTGGGAGAGGACCTCGGTATCAACGCCGCCGGCGTGGAGGTCGTACTCCGGCTGGTGGATGAGATCCGGGCGCTCACCGGGGACGACGAACCACGCAAACGCTGACAGCGCGGGAGGCTCGAGCCGGGGGCTGCTGGTCGTGGCTGAATCGCCGGCTACTGCCCACCGCCCGCCGATGGGTAGCCTCATCCCATGGACGAGGTTCTTGCTCCGGTTCAGCCGTTGATCCATTGCACGCCGCCAACCGATCCGGCGTTCCTCGCGACCGTGTCGGACGCCTACCGCGAGGCCGCCCGATTGCTCTCGGGTGAGATGGCTGTCCTCGTGGGAACGCTGACCCGGCTTCGGGCCAGCTATCCGGCGGCCGGGATCATCGCCCTGCCGCAGGCCGGGCCGGCGGAGATGTTCGGGGTCTGGTTGATCTCGAGGGACGGCTGGACGGAGCTCGAGATGGTTCGGTGGTGACAGCGCGGCCGGCTCAAGCGACTCTCCGCCGTCGAGTCCTGAGCCGCGCCCGTATCGGCGGGTACTGACGGTTGCCGGTGGTTGGCCGAGCATGCCAACAGGTTCCCCATACCCGGAACTCGCCGAGCCATCGCAGACGTGCAGAGAGGACCCCCTTTCGCCGTCCCGCCCGCTCGCCAACGACGTGGCTCACCGCCGACCGACGGCGGCCATTCCGGAGGCATGCCTCATGTCTGTGTCAGCTGATGCCCGCTCGGATCGCCTCCAAGGCGGCATAGCCGCGATCATCTGCCTGGTACTTGTCGCGACCGGCTGCGGCAACGGCCCGAGCTCCCCACCCGGACCGTCGACCGCGCCTGCGAGCTCGAGCCTTGCGGCAAGCGCGCTCCCGGGCTCATCAGCGGCCGCCATCGGCGGCAGCCAGTCGATCGGCGCGGCGCTCCAGGCCGAGTTCGTCGCCATCGTCCAGAAGGTCGGGCCGTCCGTCGTTCTCATCGAGACGCCGGAGGGCCTGGGGTCGGGCGTCGTGTACGACGCGAAGGGCGACATCGTCACAAACGCCCACGTCGTCGGCGACTTCAAGCAGTTCCTGGTCGCGACGGCCGACGGCCGCCAGATGAAGGCCGCGCTCGTCGGGTCATTCCCCATCGATGACGTGGCCGTCATCCGCGCGGAGAAGGCCGACCTGCCGCCGGCGACATTCGGCGACTCGTCGAAGCTGATCGTCGGCGACGTTGTCCTCGCGATCGGCAACCCCCTCGGGCTCCAGAGCAGCGTCACAGAGGGGATCGTCAGCGCGACCGGCCGGACCGTGACCGAGCCCGGTGGCGCGGCGCTGCCGAACACCATCCAGACGAGCGCCGCGATCAATCCCGGCAACAGCGGCGGCGCCCTCGTCGACCTGAATGGCGCGGTCATCGGCATGCCGACGCTGGCCGCGACGGACCCCGGGCTCGGGGCCGCGCCGGGGATCGGGTTTGCGATCCCATCCAATATGGCTACGGACATCGCCAAGCAGTTCGTCGATAACGGCAAGGTCGTCTCGACCCATCGGGCCTACCTCGGGGTGCGTACGGCCAATGTCCAGGGTGCGTCGGGCGTGGTCGTCTACTCGGTCGATCCGGGCGGGCCGGCCGCCACTGCGGGCGTGAAGCCCGGTGAGCTGATCACCGAGGTCGACGGCAAGCCGACGCCCAATTCGGCGGTGCTCGGGGCGGTCCTCGCCGAGTTGACGCCTGGCCAGACGTCGAAGGTCAAGATCACCCGCCCGGATGGTTCGACGGCCGACATTTCCGTGACCTTGGGCGAGCTGCCCGCCGGGTAGGGGCGAATTCCGTAGGCGCTTGCCACCCAAAGGGTCGGGCGACGATGACCATCGCCGGATCGCGCTGGCCGCTGATCCTCGGTACGGTCGGCGTGCTCGCCCGTCTCCTTCCTACGAGGCCCCACAAACTTGAACCGCCTTGTCGTCGCTGCGTTGGTGGGCGCCTTCATCCTGTCGGCCGGTTCCTTCGTGACGGTGACGCCGATCGCTGCCGCGGATCCGTCAGCCGGCCCGTTGACGGATCCGACCGAGGACCCGAGTCCCGATCCGACCCCGAGCTCGACGACCGATCCGAGCCCGATACCGAGCCCGGATCCCACGCCGGATCCGACGCCGACGCCTGATCCGACCGTGGCGCCAACCGATCCGCCCGATCCGACACCGACACCGACACCGACACCGGCGCCCACCCCTACGCCGAGCCCGCCGGCTGTCCCGCCACTCTCCACCACCACCAACCCGCCGACGTGCCGAATTTCAGACCAACCGACAAAGTTCCACGCGTACGGCCAGTATCAGAAGACCCTGCTCGACTGGATGTACCGCCTTTCGAGCAACTACTCGCCGGGCGACCTGACCTCGGTCAGCCAGGCCGGGCTCAGCGGCACCGGTTCTGTTCGCAGGCTCCTCATCCGCGATCTCACCGCGATGACAAGAGCCGCTCGCGCCGCTGGCGCTCGCCTCGCCGTGCAGAGCGC
>JAXDKX010000127.1:0-4356 GCA_034666905.1 Chloroflexota bacterium
CGCTTGCTGATGGACCGCCTGGAGCACGCGCTGCGGTCGCGCCGAGGTGCCGAGACCAGCCTGCTCTTCCTCGATGTCGACGATTTCAAGACCGTCAACGATCGTCTCGGTCACGACGTCGGCGACCAGGTTCTCAAGGTCATCGCCGAGCGGCTGGTGGGGGCGGTCAGACCGGGCGATACGGTCGCCAGGCTGAGCGGCGACGAATTCGCGGTTGTCCTGGAGGACCCGTTCGACCGCAACGCCCCGGAGCTCGTGGCGACCCGCATCCTCGAGGCTGCCTCCAGGCCGATCGAGGTTCACGGCCACCACCTGGCGCTGACCGTCAGCATTGGGACCGCAGGGGCCGATGCGAACGGGGTCTCCGCGGCGGACCTCCTCCGGAACGCCGACTTTGCGATGTATGCCGCCAAGGCAGCCGGCCGCGCCCAGTACCGCCGGTATGCGGCCGAGGACCGAACCATGGCCGACGATGACGCCCGCCTGGCGGCGGACCTCCCCGGGGCGGTGGCCCGGGGCGAGCTCCGGGTCCAGTACCAGCCGATCGTCGATCTTCGTGCGGGGGCGATCCGGGGTGCAGAGGCGCTGGTTCGCTGGCAGCACCCGGAACGCGGCCTGTTGGCGCCACATCGATTCATTCCAATGGCCGAACGGACCGGCAGCATCGTCGAGATCGGCGCGTGGGTCCTCGACACGGCATTGCGTGCGCTGAAGGCCTGGCGACTGGAGGCGCCGGAGTTCTCGATCGCGGTCAACCTGTCGGGACGCCAGCTCGAGTCGACGACGCTGATGGGCAACGTTCGTCAGGCGCTCCGCGACAACGACATCCCGCCGGCGGCGCTCACGCTGGAGGTCACCGAAACCGTCCTGCTGGCCGACCCGACCGCGGTCGCGAAGCTCGAGTGGTTGAAGGCGCTCGGCGTCCGCCTGGCGATCGACGACTTCGGGACGGGGTACTCGTCGATCAGCTACCTGCGCCGATTCCCGGTCGACATCCTCAAGATCGATCGCGAGTTCGTCGACGCGGCCGACACGCCCGAGGGCCTCAAGCTCCTGCGCGGGATCGCACAGCTGGGACACCTGGTCGGCCTCGATCTCGTCGCCGAAGGGATCGAGCGGGTCGAGCAGGTTGGCCCGCTGCTCGAAGCGGGCTGCCTCGAGGGCCAGGGCTTCCTGTTCGCACGACCGGTCGACGCGGAGGCCCTGACCGCGTTGCTTCGCGGCGGGTCCCTCGCGCCCCCGGCACGCCCGGTTCCGGTCCGCCGCGTGCCCCAGGCTGCCGGGCGTCGGCGCCGGCCCGTCCCGAGCCTCGGCTAGCGCCCCGCCGTTCCCTCGCGCCGGTCCTGCTGCACCTCCTAGACTTCGCCTCACGAGGAGGCATGCGAGCAGATGCCCAGGATCGAGCCGATGACGACCAGCGACTGGCCGGACGTGCGGCGTATCTACGCGGAAGGCATCGCGACCGGCGACGCGACGCTGGAACGCGAGGCCCCCGACTGGGGCCATTTCGATCGATCCCACCGGCGCGACTGCCGGCTCGTCGCGCGTGACCGAGCCGGCGGTTCCGTCCTGGGTTGGACGGCGCTGACCGCCTACTCCGCACGCCGCGTCTATCTCGGCGTGGCCTGGGAAAGCGTCTATGTCGGCGCGGACGCTCGCGGCCGAGGCGTTGGCCGGGCGCTGCTCGAGGCCGTCATACCCGCATCGGAGGCAGCCGGCCTGTGGACCCTGGTGGCCGGCGTGATGGTCGACAACGCTCCCAGCCTCGCGCTCCACGAGGCGGTGGGTTTCCGCCGCGTCGGCGTGCTGCATCGCATGGGCCAGGACGCCACCGGGCGGTGGCGCGACGTGGTGCTGCTCGAGCGACGGAGCACGGTCGTGGGCGTCGAGCGGTGAGTCTGAACGTTTGGGCCTGACGCGACCGTCATAGTGGGTGATCCGGGCCATCCGCCCGGACGTTCCGGAGGTCGAGGGTGGATCGAGACCTCGTCGAGCAGGCCCGTCGCGGCGACCGAGAGGCGTTTGCCGCGCTCGTGCTCCAGGTCAGCGACTCGCTCTACACGGTCGCTCACCGGATCCTGCGCGACACGAGCCTGGCGGAGGACGCGCTGCAGAACGCGCTCGTCATCGCGTGGCGCCGGCTGCCACACCTGCGTGAGCCCGACCGCTTCGAGGCCTGGCTCCACCGCATCCTGGTCCACGCCTGTTACGACGAGTCGCAGCGGTCGCGCCATTGGACGGCCAACGTGCGCGTGCTCCCGGTGGACGGGCCATCAACCCCCGATCGAAGCGCCGAGCTTGCCGACCGCGACGAGCTCGAGCGGGCATTCCGCCGGCTGCCGGTCGACCAGCGGGCGGTCTTCGTCCTGCACCACTACGTCGGCCTCCCGCTCGTGGAGATCGCCGAGCTGCTCGAGATCCCGGCGGGAACGGCCCGCTCCCGCCTCCATTACGCCACCCGCGGCTTGCGCGCGGCCCTCGTGGCCGACGACGAGCCAACGATCAGCCGAGGACGTTTCGCATGACCGACGACCGCTCAGACGACCGCACCGTCGAACGGGCCGCGCGGTCCTGGCTCGAGGAGGGCCCGACACGCGCACCAGAACACGCCATCAGGGCCGCCCTCGCGCGCATCGAATCGACACCGCAGGAACGGGACTGGCCATTCCCCCGGCCGAACCTCCGGGCGCCGCTCATCGCTCGGGCGATGACGGGGCTGGCGGTGGTGACGGCCATCCTGCTCGGGGGTGTCCTGCTGGCACAGCGGGGCATCGGTCCGGGACCGGCGGCCAGTCCCACGCCCAGCCCGACGAGCTCGGCCATCCCATCGACGACGCCGGCACCATCAGGGTCGTCGGCCGACGGTGGGCCGCCCGTCCTGACCGCGACGTTCGTTTCGCCGCGGAACGGCTACTCGGTCCAATATCCCGGCGACTGGAAGGCCACGCCTGCGACGGCGAACTGGGAGGCGGGCGCGGTCAATCAATGGGGGAGTGCCGCCCTCGACGAGCTGCGTGGAGCGACCGCGCGCTTCGCCGGAACATCGCAACCGCTGGCCACCGGCCAGACCACCACCGAGTGGCTCGCAGCGTACGGTGGCGGGTCCTGTCTTGGTCCACCTGCCAAGTGGCTGAGCGTTCCGATCGGGACGGCGACAGCCCTGATCGATGCCGACGGGTGCCAGGCGCCAGGCCCGCCGCTCGGCAAGGGCGGCCGGATCTTCGATGCGGTCGTCATCGCCGGCCAGCGCGCGTACAGCTTCACGATGGATGGCGAGCTCAGCCACGCCGACTTCGTCGCCTTCCTCGCCACGGTGACGCTCGACCCGGTGACGGCCGTCGACGCGTCCCCATCGCCCTAGGTCGGGCGCCTATGCCCCACGGCTCCGTGCCCCGGAACTAGCTCGCGCAACGCCGCTTCGAACCAGCACAACCACGATTGTGAGAGGGAGATTCACCATGGCTTCCGAACGATTGCTTGACCACGCCACCCTGGATGGGACCGCGGCCGTCAGCCGGCGCGCAGTGTTGCGCGCCGGGATGGCCCTGGGGGCGATGGGCACCGCTGCACTCGCCTTTCCGCGATTCGTCTTCGGGTTCCACTATCCAGCAGATATCCCGATCACGAGCGTCGGTGGGGCAACGACCACCGGGACCCTCGTCGAGGCGACGACCATCGACATCCTTTCGACCGACGCGTTCACGCGGTCCATCCACCAGGGGAAGGGAACCCAGGCCGTCTTGACGCGCAACCATTTCAACGACCAGCAGTCGACCGGCTGGCATACGCATCCCGGCCCGAACATCGTGATGATCGCCAGCGGCGGCCTGTGGCTCCTCGACGACAGTTGCAATGCCACGCGCTACGGCCCTGGACAGGGATTCTCGACCGGCCTCGGCGTGCACGAGGCGATCGCGGACGGCGCCACCGAGTTCTACTCCTTCGGTTCCTCCCGGCCGACGCGACCGAGCTGCGGATGCCGCTGGCCGCCACCGATACCTCCCTCAACCCGAGGTGCGCGGTCTAGCCACTCGAGTCCACCCGACAGGCGCTGGGTCCGCCGGCACAGCCCCAGGGCGGACGCGCCGCCCCTCCCGTTTTGCCCGTCCTCGGGTAAACGCTGCCGGAATCCGGATCCGTCCATGCCCTGGCGCGGTCGAAACCGATAGATGCGAGGTGCCTTTGCCGATCGTTCAACGGCCTCAACCGACTCGCCAACACCCATCAATCACCTTGGAGGATCGAACCATGAGCAAGCAGACATCCAGCCAGTTCAAGCGGATCATCCTGATCGTCGCCCTGGGGGCGACCGTCGCCGCGCTGACCGCAAGCACGACCCTCGGCGCACTCGTCAAC
>JAXDKX010000128.1:0-2580 GCA_034666905.1 Chloroflexota bacterium
CCCTGGGCGGGATCGCCATGGCCCTGGTGCTGATCTGGGGCCTGGTCCTGCTCGCAACTGCGGCCAGGAGCGAGACGAAGCAGGGGCTCCACGATCGATTCGCGGGCTCCGCACTCGTCCGGCCATCCCATCGAGCGTCGAGCGGACCGGCGCTGGCCTGCCTGGTCGTCGCCATCCTGCTCGGCCTGCTGGTCGTCCTCGCCGTCGTCGCCCTGATCTTCCTGGGGAGCCAGGTCGGCCCACTTGAACGTCCGCCCGCCACCGCGATCTGAGCATGCCGGCATCGGTCGATACACTGGCCCGGTGACCGGCCCAGACGATCGAGCCCCCCTCCTCGACATGGATCCGGCGACGTTCCGGGCGGCGGCCCATGCGGTGGTCGACGTGATGGCCGACTACCTCGAGACGATCGAGTCTCGGGCGGTCTTTCCGGCGATCGAGCCCGGTTCTCTTCGCCCCCTGTTTCCGGCCTCTGCACCCGAATCGCCAGAGCCCCTCGAGACGATCCTCGCCGACTACCGGCGGCTGGTGGAGCCCAACGCGACACATTGGCAACACCCGGGTTTCCTGGCCTATTTCGCCACGACCGCGTCCGGCCCCGGGATCCTCGGCGAGATGCTGACGGCGGCCATCGGCCAGAACCCGATGCTCTGGCGCACCTCGCCGATCGGGACCGAGCTCGAGCAGGTCGTGGTCGACTGGCTTCGCCAGGCCCTCGGTCTCCCGGAAGGTTTCGACGGACTGCTGACCGATACCGCGTCGACGTCGACCCTGATCGCCCTTGCGGCGGCGCGCGAGACGGCCGGCACGGACGCGTCGGCCCGGGGGCTCGCCGGCCGGAGCGACCTGGGTGCCGGGCTTCGGGTCTGCGCCTCGGCCGAAGCCCATAGCTCCGTGGAGAAGGCCTGCATGACCCTGGGCCTGGGCCGGGCCTCGCTCGTCCGAATTCCGACGAACGACCGATTCGAACTGGAACCCGCGGAGCTGGCCGTTGCGATTACGGCGGATCGCGCGGCCGGCCTGCGGCCGATCGCCATCGTTGCGACCGTCGGGACCACGTCGTCGACTTCGGTGGATCCGGTTGCCGCGGTTGCCGACATCGCCGAGCGAGAGCGGCTGTGGCTGCACGTCGATTCGGCGTATGCGGGAGTCGTTGCGATGCTGCCCGACCGTCGGGCACCGTTCGCCGGCTGGGAGCGTGCCGATTCGATCGTCGTGAATCCGCACAAATGGCTGTTCACGCCGCTGGACGCGTCGCTGCTCCTGACGCGACGCATGGAGGCCCTGCGCGCGTCGTTCAGCCTGGTTCCGGAGTACCTGCGAACCCTGGATCGCACGGCACCGGTCCGGGACTACAACGAGTACACCCCCCAGCTCGGGCGCCGATTTCGGGCGCTCAAGCTCTGGATCCAGCTGCGCTGGTTCGGACTCGATGGGCTTCGTGCCAGGATCGAGCGGCACCTTGACCTGGCGGCCGACTTTGCCGCCCGGGTCGCGGCGGATCCTGATTGGGAGCTCCTGGCGCCGGTTCCGTTCTCCACGGTCTGCTTTCGATGGCGACCAGGGTCGATTGCCGCCCATGCCGACGAGCCCGACATCGCCGCTCGCCTTGATGCGGCCAATGCCGCGATCATGGACGCGGTCAACCGGACCGGCGAGGTCTTCCTGTCCCACACGCGGCTCGTGGGCCGATTCACGATCCGGGTGGCGGTGGGGAACCTGCGCACCGAGGCACGCCACGTCGAGCGGGCGTGGACCCTGCTGCGGGACGCCGCCGCGGACCAGGTGCTGTGACGATGCTCGCGGAGGTCCGTCCGGCCCTCGCGCAGGCGCTCGCGGGCGCCCTCGACGAGGTCGATCGACTCGAGCCGGGCGATGCGTTCGATCCGAGGATTCCGGTCGCTCTCGTCGGTGCCGGCCTCCACCTCCTGCCAGTGCCTGTCGCGTCGGGCGGCCTCGGGGCGTCGATGGCCGAGTCGGCCGAGGTGCTCGCGGCGCTCGGGGCGGTCGACGGCTCAACGGCCCTCGGCTTCGCAATGCACGTGCATGCCGTCGGGTCGATCGCCCAATCATTGGCCGAGCCGCCGGCACCTTGCGAGCGCCTCTACCGCGCGATCGTGGAGGATGGGGCGCTGGCCAACAACGCGGCAACGGAGGAAGGCGGTGGCTCGCCCGCGCGAGGCGCCATCCCCGGCACGATCGCGAGACCGGTCGGCTCGGGCGAGGGATGGTCCATCAGCGGCGAGAAGACCTGGACGACGTGGCTGCCCGCCCTGCGCTTCGCCTTCGTGACCGCGAGAATCACTGACGACCGCAGCGAGCCTGACACTGGACCGCCGGCGTCACCATCGGTCGGCTCGTTCCTGGTCGATCTCGCCGGACCGGGCATCGAGCGCCGCGCCGGGTTCGAGGCGATGGGCATGCGCGGCTCGGCATCGGGCCGGCTGGTCCTCGACAACGCTCGTGTCCCGGGCGACGCGCTGGTGAGCCGACGTCTCGTCGCCGACCCCGATCCACGAGGGCCCGCCCCAGGGGCCTGGTTCGGCATGGCCATCGCCGCGACCTACCTGGGCATCGGCG
>JAXDKX010000129.1:0-2951 GCA_034666905.1 Chloroflexota bacterium
GCAGCGCTGCCAGCGCTGTGGCGTCGGCAAGAACCGAGTGCATTCGCAGGACGGGGATGCTGTCAGTATCGATCGCGCCCGAATCCTGGATGGACTTCGACTGGTTGTTGGAGCTCGTCCCGGCGGCAAAGGTGACGATGTAGCCGGCCTGCGGCGCGGGTGTGGGCGTCGGGGTCGGTGACGGCGTCGGCGTCGCGTCGGGGGTCGGTGTGGGGGTCGCGTCCGGGGTCGGTGTTGGCGTCGCGTCCGGGGTCGGGGTCGGGGTCGGGGTCGGATCCGCCGGCGTCGCCGGGGTTGCGCCTGGATCGGCCGATGGATCGGCGGCAAGTGCCGTCAATGGCGCAAATAGCGTCGCGACGATCAGGAAGATCTGGAATGCGACGAGCATGCGGGTGAGCGAGCGGTGGCGGGGGGACGGACCAGACATTCGAGGGATCTCCAGGGTGACGGGCGATGTCCCGCCAATCCGGTCCGGCACGACTCGTATCGACACCCACGCAACGCTCAAAAATTCAGAGCGGCGCGGGTGGCAAGCCTGGGGAGCCGTGTCGAGGTGGAGACGAAAGAAGAACGATTGAAAATGAGTGCGTCGCGTTCGACTCGGACCCCTGTCGCCTGGGCACAGGGCGGGCTAGCTATTCAGTTCTGGCCTCGGGCCACAGCTCGAGGGTCACCAACAGTACTCCCCCATTTGGGCGATTCAAGCGACAAAAAGATTCCCAAACTGCACGAAACCGCACCTATCCAAAGAAGTGGTGCCAGCCGACACCGGTGCGAGGGGTACTTTCGGTCCCAGTCGCGGAAGCGCCTGGGTCGGTACGAGCAGGCTCCGCTGCTATCCTCGGCGGATGCTGAGCGGCGGACCAGGCAGCGGGTTGGGGACGCATTCGCCGCGTATCCTGATCGTGGACGACGATCCGAACCTGCTGGTCCTTCTGGCCGACCAGCTCCGCGCGGACGGCTACGAAACGAGCACCGCGCGCGACGGGACCGAGGCGCTCCGGCGGCTGCAGACGTCCTGGCCGGATCTCCTGATCATCGACATGATGATGCCGCGGATGGACGGCCTCTCCCTCGCACGCGAGATCAAGTCTCGCGCGGACCTGCCGATCATCGTGCTATCCGCGATCGACGCCGGTGACTCGAAGGCGGACCTGCTCGAGGAAGTCGCCGAGGACTACGTCACGAAGCCCTACCACTACCCGGAGCTCCGTGCGCGGATCAACCGGGTCCTCAGGCGGCTCGGCGACAAGGTGCCGCGCCAGAGCCTGGTCCTTGGGCCGAACCTGACGCTCGACCTCCATCGCCGCGAGGCGACCGTTGGCGGAACGCCGACCGCCCTGACCCCTACCGAATCACGCCTCCTTTATGCGTTGGCCGCGAGCCTCGGCCAGACCGTGATGACCGAGACGTTGCTGGCCCGAGGCTGGGCCGAGACCGAGGACGCCGACCCCTCATATGTCTGGGTCACGATGCGACGGCTCCGGCAGAAGGTCGAACGAGACCCGAACCATCCCGTCCACCTTCAGACCGTCCGCGGCGTGGGCTACCGGCTTGTCCCCGCCACCGTTGACGACGGCCCGGTCACGAGTGTTGGTTGACGCCGACCGGGACCTCGATCTCGACCTCGACTCGCTTCCCGAGCCGGCCAGCCCGGACGACGACCGGGAGGAATTGGCCGGCCGTCTCGGTTTCCGCTCGCGGCTGACTCTCGCGCTCATCCTGACCGCCGTCCTGCCGATGACCGCGTTCGGTCTGCTGGTCCTGGCGATCGGAGCGGCCTTTGGCGCGACGACCGTCGATTCGAACCAGGGGCGGGTGCTGCTGTTCGGGCTGGCAATTGCCGTGCTGCTCGCGATCTTCGTCTCGTATCTGCTCGCCGCCGATCTGACGCGTCCGCTGCGAGCGATCGCGGCCGCGGTGGATCGCGTCTCCGCGGGCGATCTGTCCACGCCAATCCGCGTCGCCGGCGACGACGAGCTCGCGAGGCTTGCCGACAGCCACAACCGCCTGGCCGGCGACCTGGAGCGGCGCAACCGCGAGCTTGGCCGGATCCTCGCTGCCATCGAGGGCGCGTCGCCGCGGGACGGCGTTGAATTTCTCGTCGGCAAGGCTGCCATCGACGCGCAGCTGGCATTCGGGATGCTTGATGCGACCGTCGTCCTGGGCGATCCAGAATCGGTGCCGGAGGACGAGGTCGTCCCCGGAGAGGCGCGTCCACTGCGAGCGGTCCTGCGTGTGGGCGACGACGCCCTGGGCGTGCTGGTGGGTCGCCTCCCGGCGACGCGCCATTGGGAACGGGCCGACCAGGATCTTCTGGAGCTGTTCGCCAGTGAGATCGCGGTCGCGATCCGTAATGCCCAGCTGTTCGGCCAGGTCGAGGCCCAGAACGTCCAGCTCCTCGAGCTCGACGCCGCCAAGGACGACTTCCTGCGCGGCGTCAGCCACAACCTCCAGACGCCGCTGACGAGCATTCGTGCATACGCCGAACAGCTGGCGCTCGACCGACCTGACCAGCGGCTCGGCATCATCGCCGAGCAGTCGGAGCGCCTCTCGCGGATGGTCCGCCAGCTGCTGACGGTCACCCGGCTCGAATCGGGCGCGCTCCACCCGAAATCCGAGGTTGTCTCGCTGGCCACGAGGGTACGCAAGGCATGGGAAGCGCTTGGCGCGTCCGACGTCCCGTTCAGCCTGGATGACCGAGCTGCCGGGTGGCTTGCGGTCGCCGACGCGGATCAGCTCGACCAGGTTCTCTGGGCGCTCCTCGACAACGCCGTGAAGTACGGCGGGCGCACGGCGGTAGCGATCGAGATCGCAGTCGACGAGGCGGCGTCGAGGCTCCGAATCACGATCTCCGACGGCGGGCCCGGGGTCGACAAGGAGGATCGGGGGCGGCTCTTTGGGCGGTTCGTCCGCGGCGCCGAACGGAGTCCCGACGAGGGCAGTGGCCT
>JAXDKX010000130.1:0-2859 GCA_034666905.1 Chloroflexota bacterium
GAGTACTCGATGCCCTGCAGCGTGGTTGGGCCGAAGACGTTGCGTTCATTCGGCCCCGCGCCCCCCAGTAACTCGTTCTTCGGCCCGAAGTCGTGGTCGACCCCGGTGCTGCAGGTCGCCGTCGTAAGCCCCGTCGGGCCTATGCAGAAGACATTGTTCTGGATCGTGTTGAAGTCCGTTCCAGGCCCGTAGCTGTCAACGCCCTTCTGGAAGTTGCCGATGACGTTGCGATCGGCAAGGTCGCTGGTGCCGATGAAGTTGTGATTGGCACCCACGTTGTTGACGACTCCATAGTCGCTGCCGCCGTTGTTGGTGCCATCGGGGTTGAAGCCGATCCAGTTGCCAACGATCCGGTTGTCGTGAGCATTGGACCCGTCCATGAAGATCGCCCGCCAGATCCGGTTGATCACGAGGCCGCGCAGCACGTTGTTCGGGCTCGTCATGTAGAAGGCGACTTCCCTGGCAGCCGAGCCGTTTCCGCTGATCGATAACCCGGGCACGGCGTTCGAGCCGATCGCGACCGTGTTGACGCGTGCACCAGGCTGCGTATAGCCATCGATCGTCACGCCACCGCTCAAGGCGGTGATGAGCGGCAGGCTGCCTGAGAGCTGGATATGGGCCGGAGCGGGCAGGTTGAATGTGATCAGGTCCTGGCCAATCAGGTAGTCGGCCTCGGTCAGCGCGGCGCGTAGCGTGCAGTTGCCATTGGCGTCGGCGCAAATATTGTTGCCAGGTGCCGCATCGGGCGTGTCCAGGGGGCTCGTGACGATGAACGTGTGGGCATAGGTGACCGCGCTGGCGGTGACGACCGATGACAGGCCCCCGCCCTGGCTCACGGTCGCGCCGTTGGCGGCACGCAACGTTGTGATGCCGACTGAGCTCGCAGCACTATTCGCGGCCGCGGCGGCGAGTGCCTGCACGTCGACGATATCGAGGCAGCCATCGCCGTTGGCATCGGCCTCGACGAGGTCGGCGCTGAGTGCACAGGCCTTCCCCAACGCACGAGCCTGCTGCCAGTCGGCTCGGCTGACGTCGAGGTCCTGGTTGTTGATCTGGGCGTGGCGGAACGATCCGTGGATGGCACCGGCCGCGCGCACAGGAGTGGGATGGGCGCCTGCGGCAGGAGCGTCCAGGGAGGCCCCGCTGGCGCCGACGGCGATCGCGACAACGCTCTCGGTTCCGGCAAGCGTAAGGCGCGAGCCAGCTGCGTCGGCTGCCGCGTCGATCGCCACCCGGACATGAATGCGCCCAGTCCGGCGGGGATCGATGACGAGGTTCAGGACAGTGGCCTGACCATCCACGGACGCCAGGTCATACGCGCCAAACGCATAGCCACCGGGGATCTCGACGGGCATGAACGCGCGCCCGGCGCTCTGCGGGGCGAGGCCAACGAGCTCGGCAGCACCGCCGGATACGAGCAGGCGACCGTCGAGGGCGGCGACATTCGCCGGCAGACGAACGGTGATCGCGACGAGCTCACCGGGCCGGCTGGCCGGGCCGGGTGCTTCGAATGAGACCGTTCTGGCGGCTGGCGCGACAGCGAGGGTCGCGCTGGGCAACAGGCCCGCGAAGAGGAGGCCGACGACGATGACGGCGAGCGGGCGACGGTACATTGGGAACCTCGATGCGCGGACGAACGCCCGGACGACGAGTCGAAGAACCGAAGCGAGGTCAGGCGGGTCGCTTCAGGACCGTCCATGATCGACTCGGGCAGTACCTCCGTCAAGGATGGCCCCCGTACGATCGGGCTCTTTGACGGTGCCATCGCGCACCGGCTGCGCATCTCACAGGAAGGAAGGTCCAGACCGTGAACGAGCTGCGAATCCTCGGCTTTGCGGGGAGCCTCCGCCGCGCCTCCTACAATCGGGGATTGATTCGAGCCGCCGCCGATCAGGCTCCAGGCGGGGTCATCGTGCAGATATTCGACCTGCTCGACATCCCGCTCTACAACCAGGACATCGAGGATGCCGGCGAGCCGGCATCGGTCGTTGCGCTCAAGCTTGCCATGAGCCGGGCCGACGCGTTGCTCGTCGCGACACCCGAATACAACCACGGGATCCCCGGCGTCTTGAAGAACGCCATCGACTGGGCCTCGCGTCCCCGCGCCACCAGCCCACTGCGCGACAAGCCGGTCGCGGTGATGGGCGCGAGTCCGGGTAGCGGGTCCACGGCGCGCGCCCAGGCACAGCTGCGCGAGGCCTTCGTGTTCACCGGAGCCTGCGTGATGCCGCTGCCCGAGTTGATGGTCGGCGCGGCGGCATCGCATTTCGACGACGCCGGCGACGTCATCGACCCTGAGCTGCGCTCATCCGTGGTCGAGCTCGTCACGGCCCTGCGCGATTGGACTGCCCGAATCGACCTCCGTCGGGCCGCCTGAACGACGTGCCTGGGATGACGGGCCCATCGGCCCCAGGAAGGGAGCTGTGATGTGGCGGGGCCTCGGCTAGACCTCACCCGGGCGCAGGTCCTCGAGCACCGAAGAATGGCCGGCGCTCTCGACGAGCGGCTCCCGCGCAACCCGCGATCCCTCAGGCGTGCGGCGTGGGCTGGACTGCAGGACAGCATGCCCCGTGCCGCACTGCTTTCGATCCATGCTCGTGTCCAGGGGACCGAGCCCGCCACCTGGGAAGATCCATCGCTCGTGCAATTGTGGGGGCCGCGATTCAGCGCCTATGTCGTCGCGGCAGCTGACCTGGCGGTCTTCTCGCTCGGGAGGCTACCGGACGATGTCGTCGGCCGGCGAGTCGCCGAGGAGCTCGCCGCCCGCCTGGTCGCCCTGCTCGGCGGCCGAACGATGACCTACGGCGAGGCAGGCCGCGCGCTCGGCGAGGAACCCAATCGGCTGAGGTACGCCGCGAC
>JAXDKX010000131.1:0-5223 GCA_034666905.1 Chloroflexota bacterium
ATATCGACCGCGTCGCTCAGCCCCAGTTCGCCGATCCGGGTCCGCGCTGTCTCAGCGAGGATTTCCTGCCGCTCGAGGGATGTGACCCTGGCCCCAAGCCGGGCGAGGACCGCCGCCTGGTAGCCGGATCCCGTGCCGATCTCCAGGATCCGATCGCCAGGCTTCACCTCGAGGAGCTCGGTCATCCGGGCGACCATGAACGGCTGGCTGATCGTCTGGCCGGCTTCGATCGGGAGCGCCTCGTCGGCATAGGCGTGACGCCGCTCGCCTGGCGCCACGAAGAGCTCTCGTGGGACGTTCCCCATCGCCTCGAGGACACGTTCGTCCTTGATCCCGCGACCGCGCAGCTGCCTCGCCACCATCGCGGACCGGTCAGATGCCGGATTGCGCTGCCAGCCGGTCACGCCACGAGAGTACGCCCGATCGGAAGCCCTCCGATCGATCAGGTCAGGAAGGCGAAACCGATGGAGCGACCGATACGCTCGGCGCCGCCGAGCTGGACGGCGCCACCGACCCCGACGGCGCGACCGACCCTGACGGGGCTGCGTATCCCAACGGTGCCAGGGACGCGGAGGCCGACGGCGACGGGCTGGGCGTCGCTTTGGGGCTCAGCAGGCCGCCTTCCCCGCCCAGGAGTCCGAACACGAGGATCGCGGCAAACACGACCACCGTGGCGATCACGAAGAACCGGGACGGATTATCCGTGACCCGGACGGCGAGCTCGGATTGGGTAGGAGCCCGCGGCGCGACGGGGGCCTGTCCTCCGCGTCGCCGGCCGGCCGTGCTGGGGCCCGGCAGGGGAGCGACCACGCCGGGCACCGCGCGCTCGGCTGGGATGGGCTCCTCCTCGTCCTCGAGCTCGGCCTCCCCAGTTTCCTCGTCGATCCCGGGCTCGGCGGTCTCGTCGATCCCGGGCTCGGCGGTTTCCTCGACGTCGGCGGCCTCGTCGACCTCGATTGGTCCGGCCTCGTCCGCGCCCGCGGCCTCGTCCGTGCCGGCCACTTCACTCGTGCCGACGGCCGCGGGCTCGCCTTCCGACTCGGCTTCGGCGTCGAGCGCCTTCTCCGGATCGATCGCCGGATCGGGCGTGACAGGCTCGTCCGGCTCAGAAGGCAGCGGGCTCGGCGTGCCCGAGGATGGTTCCGTCATTCGGTGGTGTCACTCCTGGCGCGGGGGTCGGTCAGCGAGCGCGACGCGGGCGCCAGTGTACCCAAGGCGCCGAGCGGCCGTCCGTCAGGCGTTCCGGATCGCGGGCACGAACCAACCAGCCAGCCCCGCCACCATCGACACCAGTCCGAAGAAGGCGATGACCGCGACCACGCCGACGAGCTGGGCAAGGACGGCCCCGAGCGCCATCGCGATCGTCATCGGGCCGAACACCAGCGCGAACCGGAGTCCCACGACGCGTCCCATCAGCGCCGGCGGCGTCCGTTCCTGGAACAGGGTCTGACTGGGAATCACGAAGACCATGTTCGCGATCCCCTGTCCGAACGAGAAGCCGATGGCGAGGCCGATGTGGTTGGTGAGCGCCATGAGGGTCACCAGCAGGCCCCAGGTCGCGTATCCGGCGATGAGCATGCGGCCCTTGCCAAACCGCGCTCCGATCAGGCCGATGACGAACCCGCCGAGCAGGTTTCCAAGGCCGATCCCGGTCTCCAGGAATCCGTAGACCGCCTGCCAGCCGATGGCGCTGTCGCCGAAGACCTTAAGCGCATAGATCGGGGCCAGCGCGATCGTGATGCCGATGGTGAACTGGCAGATGGCGGCCTGGATCGTGCTTGCGAGGAGGGTAGCCTCGGACCGCAGGAATGCCCAGCCGGCCTTGAACTCCCCGATGAACCCAAGCCTGCGCAGGGGCACGCCGGCGCCGTCGTGATCCGAGCGAACCGCCGCGACGATGATCGTCGTCAGCAGAGCGGCCGACGCGATGTAGGTCGCACTATCGACCCAGAACGCGAGCGGAACGGCGGCCCCGAGCGTCACGACGAAGATGCCGGCGAGTGGATAGCCGATCACGTCGGCGATGGTCTCCCCGACCCACAGCGCCGAGTTGGCGGTCAGCAGGTCGCGCTCGGGCACGATCTGCGGGAGCATCGCCACGCGCGCGGGGCGGAAGAAGATCGAGATGGTCGTGACGGCGAAAACCATGGGATAGACCAGGACGACATTCATGATCGCCACCATCGGGAGCAGGAGGACGATGGCGGCCCGCAGGATGTCGCTGACGACCAGGACCTCCTTGTGGTCCCAGCGATCCACGAACGTGCCGGCAATTGGGCTCAGGAGCAGGTTGGGCAGGGTGGCCGCGACGAAGACGAGGCCAGTGGCCAACGGCGAACCGGTTGAGATGAGCACGACGGCGACCAGCGCGACCTGGTGCAGCCGGTCCCCGAACAGCGAGATGAGCTGGCCCGTCCACAACGCCGAGAACGAGCCGTTCAGCGCCAGCCGCACGTACGGGTGCTGGCGGACCCGCTCGACGGCTTCTGCGGGCAGTCGCGGAATCGGGAGTCCCAGGGTGGCTGCCGCTGCGGCCGCCGCGATGGCCGCTTCCGATGCGCGCGTCCGGGTGCCGAATCGCCCCGCCGCCGGCGAGGCCAGCCGCTGGCCGGCACTCCCCAGGACCATCGGGCGGTCCAGCGCGGCGCTCTCGGCAAATCCGGGCCGCAGTCCCGTCTCCAGCTCGCCGCTGCCGTAGCCGGCCTGGGCTCGGGTGCCCGGCGCGGTCAATCCGGCCAGGCGGTCGCGGATGGCTCCGAGCTGTTCCTCGCTCAACTCATGGGGGACGCGGACGACGCCGGCAAAGAGGAAGAAGGCAAGACCCGCGGCAAGGAAGGCGTCGCCGACGGATGCTACGTTCTGGATCAGCGGCAGGGGAATCGGGATGACGTCGGCGAACGGACCAAGGTGGATCAGGAACGAGGCGTTCAGGTCCGGCGGAAGCAGCGTATGGATGGACGACGAGATATCGGCCGGGGTGAGGCCCGCGGCGCGCAGGCTCGGCTCCCAGATCGGCATGTAGCCGCCGTTGACCACGATGACCAGGGCGTTGAAGAGAATCCCGACGAAGGCGAGGCTGAGCCCCGGGTACGACCGATTCATCCACAGCGCAGCGAGCAGCACCGCGAACGCCGCGGCGAGCAAGGGCAGTCGGAGCGCCTCCACCGGGGCCACGTGCGCGCCGAGGAGCGCTTCCGTACCCAATCGAAGGGCGACCGCGCAGACGAGCAGCCACCAGCGTCGAAGCCGTATCGATCCCAGGTTCGCGAGCGTCCCGCCGGCGAGCAGGCCCAGGGCAAGCCCGGCGATGATGCCGAGCGTCAGCATGGATCCGGAGTTGGATTCACCGCTGCATCATGCGTGGCCGACGCCGGCAGCGTGGGCTGGTTGCGGCGGGAAGATCAGCTCGGTTCGACGTGGATCGCCGCTGGAGCGGGGGCGGCTGGACCACCCGCGGTCGCGCTTGCACTCGCCTCCGCACGGCCGGCTGCCATGCGTTCGGCTGCCTGCGCAAGGAGTGGGATCGGGCGTGGCTCGGCCGGCCGGCCGGCATCCGGGACGCCATCCACCCAATGGGTCTTGACGAAGGCATCGACGACGACCGGGTCGAACTGGACGCCGGCGAACTTGCGCAGCTCGGCAAGCGCCTGCTCGTTGGTCAGCGGCGTCATCCGGTACGGGCGGGCCGCGGTCATCGCCTCGAAGGCATCGGCCACGTGCAGGATCCGCGCGAGCTTCGGGATCTCGTCGCCGATCAGCCGGTCTGGGTAGCCGGAGCCGTTGTACCACTCGTGGTGGTGGCGAATGATGGGCAGCTCCGCGGCGAGCTTGTTGACTGGCGCAATGATCTGGGCGCCCAGGACCGGGTGGGCATTCATGATCATCCGTTCCTCACGGGTCAGGCGCTCCTGCTTGAGCAGCACGCTGTCCGGAACCCCGATCTTGCCAACGTCGTGGAGCAGGCCGCCCCATTCGAGGGCTTCAAGCTCGTAATCGCTGACCCGCATGACCGACCCGATATCGACCGAGATCTGCTTCACGCGCTCGCTATGCCTGGCCGTGAACGGATCGCGCTTGTCCACGGCCGCTGCGAGCGCGCCGATCGTCTGGGTAAACATGTCGCGCATCTCGACAAAGCGCTGGGACGCCATGCGCGTCGTATAGAGGGGAAGGGCGAACAGGAGGGTGGCCCACCACTGAATGCTGAAGACTAGGCCCATGAGCCACCCGAGGGGCCCCATGGCGACGTTGTTGAAGGCCGTGCCCCGGTAGTCGCCTGCAATCACCGCAGAGAATGAGTGGCCTGTGCGAAGCGCCACAACGCCACCAACGATCGCGGCATTCCCTATGAACAACGCGGTGGCGGCAATGATCGTCGCGACGAAATCGACTATCAGACTTGGGGCTTCCGGGGGTGATGCGATTGAAACAATCGCGAGTCGAATGGTCCCCGCAACAACGACCGGAAGGACGACTCCGGCGTGATTCATCAGAGTTCCATACCAAGGAATGCGGCCACGAAGTTCGCGGGTTTCCGTCGTGCCGATCGCTGCAACCCAGCCAGCCACTGCGGGACCGCCGAGCGACATAGCAGCGACAAGGGGCGCGAGAGCAACGGCCTGATACGTACCGTGAGGAAGCCTGACCGGTAGCGCTGAGGTAATGAGAGTCAGGAGGGTCCAGAACCCGATGCCGAGTGCGAGCTCAACCGCCGATTGATTCGCCGCCAGGGGGCCCGGGAGCTCGGGTAGGGCTAGGGCGATACGTCGGTCCGGAGGAAACACAAAAGTCGCGACCACGAGCGCAAGTGCGCTCAGCGTCACGACTCCGACAATGTATAGCTTGAGAGAACGCGGCATCGAGTGCCTCGTACGGTGGGCGACTACCCGAACTCTAGTCCTTCGACCCTAGTTCGGGTAATCGCTCCAAACGTACTAGAAGCCTCGAAGTGAGGCTCCCCCGGCTAGTGCGATCATGGCAACGCTCGACAGCGCGATCATGATGCGTGCGACCTTGGCCTTCATCGGAAGGTCCTAGTAACCCTTGGTGATCATCTCGGGACTCACGGAGATCCTCCTTTGCGGCCTTCGTGCTCAAAGAACACGAAAACCGACCAGACTGGTGGGTCGGTCGGTTGCACTACTCGCTCTGCCTTCACCCCAAGTGCCCATTTCAGGTGACGGCTTCAGCGCGTTCCGCGTTGACGGTACTTACTAGTACTGA
>JAXDKX010000132.1:0-3189 GCA_034666905.1 Chloroflexota bacterium
CTCGCGGCCGGCAAGCACGTGCTGTGCGAAAAGCCGTACTCCCGGCGGCCGGCCGAGGTCGCGGCAGCGTTCGACGCGGCGGATCGAGCCGGCCTCGTGCTCTCCGAGGCATTCATGTGGAGGCACCATCCGCAGGCGCGGAAGGCCGTGGACCTCGTCGCCGAGGTCGGCGAGCTGCAGACGGTCCGGGCGACGTTCAGCTTCGTGATTGCCAGCCAGGACGACATCCGTCTCCGCCCCGACCTCGACGGTGGCTCGCTGATGGACGTCGGCTGTTACTGCGTGAGCGGTGCCCGCCTGCTGGTCGGCCAGGAGCCGGACCTGGTCTACGGCATGCAGGTAACCGGCCCGTCCGGCGTTGACGTCCGGTTCACCGGGCTGCTCCACTTTCCGGACGGGCCGATCGCGGAATTCACGTGCGGCTTCGAGGCCGACCACCGCGGCCTCGAAGCGATCGGCAGCGAGGGCTCGTTCAGGTTCATCGATCCCTGGCAATCTCACCCGGCCACGTTGGTGCAGCATGGGACCGAGGTTCACTTCGACGACGCCGATCCGTACCAGCTGGAGCTCGAGGACATGGGGCGCGCGATCCGCGGAGGCCGGCCGCCATTGCTCGGGCGCTCTGACGCGCTGGGCCAGGCTCGGGCGATCGATGCGCTCTACCGATCGGCTGCGGCGGGGACAGCGATCCGGCTGTGACGTCGCTCCCCTGCGCCGATGAGTTTTGGTACCGAACCGCGTCTTATCAGTGACCATGCGGGATCCTCAAGGTTGCCCGTGCCGGATACGCTGTGTCGCGCCCATGACAGACCGGATCGACTCGTTCCCTAGGGAGGCGATTGCATGACGGAATACGCCAGCGCGGACGCACGCGCGGCCGAGCTCAGCCCTCGAGCGAAGCTCGAGATCCTCGGAGCCATTCTCCTCGCGCTGTTCCTGTTCGCCCTCGACCAGACAGTCGTCGGAACGGCACTGCCCGTCATCCTGACCGACCTCAAGGGCAACGACCTCTATGTCTGGGCGGTCACGATCTACCTGCTGACCAGCACGATCAGCGGCCCGATCTACGGCAAGCTGTCCGACCTGTTCGGGCGGCGGCCGATCATCCTCGGGGCGGTCGTCGTGTTTCTCGCCGGCTCGGTCCTGGCTGGCCTCAGCCAGACGATGTGGCAGTTCATCCTCTTCCGCGGCGTCCAGGGGCTCGGTGGCGGCGCGGTCTTCCCGGTCGCCTTGGCCGTGGTGGCCGACCTCTACACGCCCGCCGAGCGCGGCAAGTACCTGGGCCTCTTCGGGGCCGTCTTCGGGGTCTCGTCGCTCGTCGGCCCGGCCATCGGCGGACTCATCACGGACCTCGTCAGCTGGCACTGGATCTTCTTCGTCAACGTCCCGCTCGGCTTGATCTCCCTCGGAATCCTGTGGCGCCTCCTGCCGGCCATCCGCCGGCCCGACGCGGCCCGCAACATCGACTACCTGGGCGCCGCGGTGTTCGCCCTGGCCATCGCTCCGTTCCTGATCGGCCTCACCCAGAAGTCGCCGACGCGCGATTGGACCGACCCCTCAGTGGGCGGCCTGATCCTGGTCGGACTCGTCTTCGCGGCGATCTTCCTCTGGATCGAGTCCCGCGTCCCGGAGCCGATCGTGCCGCTTGGGCTCTTCCGCATCCGTGCGTTCACGATCTCGGTGGCCGCGATGTTCCTGGCGGCGTTCGGATTCTTCGGCGCCGTGATCTTCCTGCCGCGCTGGTTCCAGACGGTCGGCGGAGCGAGCGCGACCGAGTCGGGCTACAACCTGCTGCCCCTGCTGGCTGGCCTGATCTTCAGCGCGATCGCGTCGGGCCAGATCGTCGCCCGCACCGGGCGCTACAAGGCCCTGATCTTCGGATCGCTCGCGCTCCTCGCGGTGGGGCTGTTCCTGCTGACCCACCTGGAAGCCCACACCGACCGGCCCGTGCTGTGGCTCTGGATGGTCCTCACCGGGCTTGGGATCGGGCCGTCCTTCGCGGTCTTCACGCTGATCGTCCAGAACGCGGTGTCGCCAGACCGGATCGGCGTCGCCACCAGCAGCCTGACGTTCTTCCAGCAGATCGGCGGGACCGTTGGGCTCACCCTGGCCGGCACGATCTTCGCCAGCCGCCTGGCCGACGAGATCCCGGCACGGCTCCAGGCAGCCGGCGTGCCACCGCAATTCGCTGGGCAGTTCGCCGGCGGCAGTATCGACCTCCAGGGCACGGGCGATCTCGGGCAGCGGATCCTGGCCGCCGTTCCGCCCGATCAGCAGTCGTTCGTGCAGCCGCTGATCCCGGGCATCGTCCAGGCGATCTACGACGCCATCTCGGTCTCGATCGCCGCAAGCTTCTGGGTCGGCATCGTGGCCGCGATCGTGGCCGCGATCGTCGTGATCTTCATTCCCGAGGTGCCGATGCGGGCCACCTTCGAAATGGAGGAGCCGGCCCAGGCCGCCTAGGTTGGCAACGAAGGAGGGGCCGCCCCGGCGGCCCCTCTGTCCGTGCGCGACCCTCGTCAGCCGGCAGGTGCCCCGCCTGCCAGCGGACCCCCGGTCGAGACGGCCGAATGCCATGGCACGCCCAATCGAGGCAGAAGGTAACGATCGACGCCGTAATAGCCGGCCACTTTCCAGGCCAGCATGAGCCCGATCGCGAACGTGAACAGAACCGGGTTCACCGAGGCAGAGCCGGCGAGCAGGAACGACATGTTCATCAAGGCCCCGAAGAACGCGGCGATGCCAACCAGGGCACCCACGAGCAGGCCGATTCCGATGGCAAGCTCGCCGAACGTGATCAGAACGCCGAACCATCCTTGCGCATGGTTGTCGATGAGAGCCTGCAGGAAGCTGCGATACCACTCGAAGGTGATCGACGGATGGGCCGGCGCATCCGGGATCTTGACGGCGTTCTGCCAATACCCGACCAGGCTCGCCCCTCCGTCCACCCAACCGCTGCCGGTCAGCTTGTGCCAGCCGGCCTCGACCCATTGAAAGCCCACGAAGATCCGGATCGGCAGCCAGAACAGGCCGGCGCGCGTGTTGCTGAAGAGGTAGCGGGCAAAGGCTGGCCCTTCAACGTCGACGGTCTGTGCCTCCGGGGAGTGCCGATCCTCGAACATCAGGACCAGGACAACGATCGCCAGGACCCAGAACGCGACGGTCGCGACGGCCCGCTCCGTCGAACCC
>JAXDKX010000133.1:0-7576 GCA_034666905.1 Chloroflexota bacterium
CGGCCCACGAAACCGCCCGCATGAGCCGCTCGATGGTTGGGTTCGTTCGGCGCTGGAGCTTGATGGTCATGGCCAGGTCGAAGGCGTCGCTCATCCGTGCCCGCACGAGGCCGAACGTCGCGGCGAAGCCGGCGAGGCCGGCCCATGCGATCGCCGAGGCGCGCCGTCCTCTTGCCACCACGACCGGTGCCGGGAGGACCTCGACCGGTGTCTGCTGGTTCAACGCCGCGGTCACGGCACGAGCATGGGTGGCCCGCCTGCGGACCGGCGCCATGCCGCTCGCGGAGGCAGGTGTCAGACACGTTGCAACGCGTGGCGGCGCCCCGGCTCACGGTGTACCCTGCCCTCTCTTCCACCCCATCCGAACCGTCGTGCGAGGTGCGCTCCCGATGCCCCGAACCGTGCGAGGCGCGCTGGTCCAGGCCAGCTGGACCGGCGACAAGGAATCGATGATCCAGAAGCACGAGGCGCGCGCCCACGAGGCCGCCAAGGACGGCGCCCAGTTCATCCTGTTCCAGGAGCTCTTCTACGGACCGTATTTCTGCCAGGTGCAGGACGCCAAGTACTACAGCTATACCGAGCTGATCCCGGATGGGCCGACGACGAGGCGCATGCAGGACCTTGCGAAGCAGACCGGAATGGTCGTCGTGGCCCCGATGTACGAGGAGGATGAGCGGGCGTCGGGCATCTACTACAACACGGCCGCGGTCATCGATGCCGACGGGACGTACCTCGGTAAATACCGCAAGACGCACATCCCGCACGTCAAGGGGTTCTGGGAGAAGTTCTACTTCCGCCCGGGCAATCTGGGCTATCCGGTCTTCGAAACGGCGGTCGGCAAGATCGGTGTCTACATTTGCTACGACCGGCACTTCCCCGAGGGAGCCCGCGCCCTCGGCCTCAACGGCGCGGAGATCGTGCTGATCCCAAGCGCCACCTCGCGCGGACTCTCCGAGTACCTCTGGCGGATCGAGCAGGTCAGCCACGCGGTCGCCAATGGCTACTACGTCGGGACGATCAACCGCGTCGGGATCGAGGCCGAGATCGGCGATGACGACTTCTACGGCCAGAGCTATTTCGTTGATCCGCGCGGCCAGTTCGTCGGCGACCTCGGATCGGCGCACGACGAGGAGCTGATCGTGCGCGACCTGGACCTCGACCGGATCATGGAGGTCCGCAACACCTGGCAGTTCTTTCGGGACCGCCGGCCCGATGCCTACGCGGATCTCACGCGTCCGTAGGAACGCGCTACCATCCCATCCGGCTCGGCTGTCTGGAGGAGGACGGCCGAGCCGCCTCGTTTCCGAGGCGGGAGGCAACAGGCATGCAGTTCGGCTTCACGCTCAAGCCCGATCACACCATCGAGCGCACGCTTGCCCTGACCCAACAGGCTGAGGCAGCCGGCTTCGAGTACGGCTGGCTGTTCGACTCACACGTGCTCTGGCGCGAGCCGTACGTGCTGCTGACGCTCATGGCGCAGGCCACCACGCGGCTCCGTCTCGGGACCTGCGTGACCAACCCGGCGACGCGGGAGCCGACCGTCACGGCGTCAGCACTGGCCGTGCTGGACGAGCTGTCCGGGGGGCGGATGGACCTCGGCATCGGGCGGGGCGATTCCGCACGCCGGGTGCTCGGCAAGCCTCCGACCTCGATGATCGCTCTCGAGGAGGCGATCCGCGTCATCAAGGACCTCGTCGAAGGGCGGACGACCGAGTACGAGGGCGCCCATCTGCACTTTCCGTGGACCGGGTCGTGGACGCTGCCGGTCTGGGTCGCAGGCTACGGGCCGCTGGCGCTGGCCATGACCGGGCGGGTCGCCGACGGGCTCATCCTGCAGCTTGCCGATCCCGATCTGATCGGCTGGTTCGTCGGGCAGGTTCGCGAAGCGGCGACCGCAGCTGGCCGGGATCCATCGTCGATCAAGGTCCAGTCGGCCGCGGCGGCCTACGTCGGACCTCGTGCGCTTGGGCGTGAGCGTGCGCGCTGGTTCCCGGCGCTCGTGTCCAACCACGTCGTGGACCTCGTCAACAAGTACCCGCGGGAACAGCTGCCGGCGAGCCTGACCGGCTACGTCCGGGACAGGGACGGCTACGACTACCTCCATCACGCCGAGGTCGGATCTTCGAACGCGGCGTTCGTGGGCGACGAGGTGACCGATCGATTCTGCGTCCTCGGCGAGGCTGAGGATCACATCGCGAAGCTGCGAGAGCTGGCCGCCGCCGGGGTCGATCAGTTCAACGTCTACCTGATGAACGGCGACGAAGAGGAACAGCTGGCGATCTACGGTCGCGAGATCATCCCGGCCTTCCGGGGTGTGCCCAGCGAGCCAGTCCGAGAGCGGTAGGGACCGGTGCCCTGCGGGGCAATTGACGTGCGGGATTACAGTCCGTTGTGAACACCGGTTCTCATGCTGCTCAGAGGAGGCTGGCGGAATGACGGATCAAGGCTCGTTTCCCGGACCGGGCGGATCGGCTGCGTTCCTCGCGGCCATCGTCGATTCGGCCGATGACGCCATCCTCGGCAAGAGCCTGGACGGCACGATCCTGTCGTGGAACGCAGCTGCCGAGCGGATGTATGGCTACACCGCGAACGAGATCGTCGGCAGGTCCATCACGACCCTCGTTCCAGCGAATCGCCAGGAGGAAGTCAGGCGCATCCTGGAGACCATCGCGGGCGGCGAGCGCGTCGAGCGATTGGAGACCGTCCGGATCGCCAAGGGCGGACGCCAGATCGACGTCTCGGTCACCATCTCGCCGATCCGCTCGGACGACGGGCAAGTCATCGGCGCGTCGTCCATCGCGCGAGACATCGGCGATCGCCTGCGCTTCGAGGCCGAGAGCCAGCGCTCGGACCGACTCGACGTCGCCAGCCGGCTCGCCCGGGGAATCGCCCGTGAGCTCGTTGACCTGGTGACCGCCATCCAGGGCCACGCGTCGCTCGTCCTCGAGGACCTGGCCGACGATCCGACGACCAGGGCGTCCGTGGAGGCCGTCCGCCGGGCGACCGAGCAGGCCGCCGAGATCGCGCACCAGCTGCTCGCACTGAGCGGCGATCAGGTCCTTGCGCCGCGGGCGCTGGACCTCAACAAGACGATCGCCGGCTCCCTCCGGCTCCTGGGTGACGTTGCGGGACGAGCGACAACGATCGAGCTCCGACTGGATCCGCTGATTCCCGACGTCCTTGTGGACCCCGAACAGCTCGATCACGTGCTCGTGGGGCTTGTCGCCGCCTCACGCCAGCGGCTGCGCCAGGGCGGCCAGATCACCCTCGCCACGCGACCGGGCACGGCCGGCACCGGAGCTCCTGATGTCGTCCTGACCGTGCACGACGACGGCAGCCCGATTCCGGCGGACCAGCTCGATGCCATCTTCGAGCCCTTCCCCGGACCGGGCGACGCAGGCGACGGCAACCTGTGGCTGGCCACCGCGCACGGGATCCTCATCCAGTCAGGCGGCTCGATCCGTGTCGAGACCGGCCCGGCCGGGACGACCTTCACGGTTCGCCTGCCGGCGGACCGGGTCGTGCTGCAGTCCGCCCCTGAACCGGCCGGCGAAGCCCTGCCGCACGGATCCGAATGGATCCTGGCGGTCGAGGACGAGGATGGCGTCCGCGACTTCATCGAGCGAGCGCTCGGGCGTCTCGGGTACCACGTCACGGCCGCCTCGACCGGCGAGGAGGCGCTCGCCCGGGTCCGCGACTACTTCGCCGAGCCCATCGATCTCCTGATCACCGACGTCGTGCTCCCGGGCATGAGCGGTCCGGAGCTGGCGACCGCGCTTGGAGCGTCGAGGCCCGGGATGCCGGTCCTGTACGTCTCTGGCTATGCCTCCGATGTGACCGCGTTCCACGGCCTGCCCGGCCTGGCCGACCAGATCCTGGCCAAGCCATTCGGGATGGATGTCCTGGCGCGTCGCGTCCGGGCGATGCTGGACGAACGAGCGCACGAGGCGCAGACCACGGTGCCGGAGCCACGCCCGGGACCCTGACCAGCGCGTTGCGCCATCCGCCACAATGTGCCGATGCGAACGCTCATCACCAACGGCACGATCGTCACGGCCGATGGCTCGTCCGTGGCGGACGTCCTGATCGACGGCGAGACGATCGCGCAGATCGGGCGAGATCCGGCAGGCGCGACCGTGGCCGCCGACGAGACCATCGATGCGACGGGCAAGTACGTCATTCCAGGCGGCATCGACGTGCACACCCACATGGAGCTTCCCTTCGGCGGGACGGCCGCCAAGGACACCTTCGAGACCGGCACGCGTGCGGCGGCGTTCGGCGGGACGACGACCGTCGTCGACTTCGCCGTCCAGGGGCGTGGCCAGTCGCTGCGCGATGGGCTCGACGCCTGGCACGCGCGGGCCGAGGGCAATGCCGTCGCCGACTACGGCTTCCACATGATCATGAGCGACGTCAACGACGCGACCCTGGCCGAGATGGACGGGCTGGTCGCCGAGGGCGTCCCGGACTTCAAGCTCTTCACGGCCTACCCGGGCGTCTTCTACAGCGACGACGGCGCGATCTTCCGGGCGATGCAGCAGACCGCCAGGAATGGCGGGCTGATCATGATGCACGCCGAGAACGGGATGGCCATCGACGTGGTCGCCGCGCAGACCGTGGCCGCCGGGACCACAGATCCGATCGGCCATGGGCTGGCCCGCATGCCGGTCTTCGAGGGCGAGGCCACCAACCGCGTGATCCGCCTGGCCGAGGCGGCCGGTGCACCCGTCTACCTCGTCCACCTGTCGGCCCGTGAGGCGTTGGCCGAAGTCCGGGCGGCCCGCGATCGCGGCTCCCGAGTCTTCGCGGAGACCTGCCCGCAGTACCTGTTCCTGTCGCTCGATGACCTCGGCCACGGCTTCGATGGCGCCAAGTTCGTCTGCTCCCCGCCACTCCGACCCAAGGACCATTGGGACGACCTGTGGAGCGGCCTGGTCAGGGATGACCTGCAGCTCGTTGCCACGGACCACTGCCCGTTCGACTTCCACGGGCAGAAGGAGCTCGGCCGGGGCGACTTCCGCAAGATCCCGAACGGCCTGCCTGGTGTCGAGGACAGACTCGACCTGCTGCACGACGGAGGTGTCGTGGCGGGCCGGATCTCGAAGGAACGATGGGTCGAGATCGTCTCCGCGGCTCCGGCGAAGCTGTTCGGGCTCTATCCGCGCAAGGGCGCCGTGGCCGTCGGCTCGGACGCCGATCTCGTCATTTACGACCCGGACCGTAAGCGGACGATCTCGGCTGCGCAGCACCACATGAACGTGGACTACTCGTGCTACGAGGGCCGTGTCGTCCAGGGCGCGAGTGACGTCGTCCTGTCTCGTGGCGCGGTGATCGTGCGGGACGGCGAGTTCACCGGGCGCAAGGGCCATGGCCAATTCCTCAAGCGGGCACCGGCCGACTACGCCCGGATCAGCTGAGCCGCGTGGCCGCGCCGACCGTCGCGAGGTCGATGCGAATCTCGTCGGATGTCGGCCGACTGGCCGCGGTGCGCGAGATGGTCCGCTCCGCCGCGATCGCCGCGGGAGGCTCGGAGACCTTCGTGAGCGACCTCGTCCAGGCCGTCGACGAGACAGCGACCAATGTCATCGTGCACGGGCACGCCGGCAATCCCGGCTGGCTCGAGGTCGGCGTCTCCCTCGACGACGATCGGCTGATCGTGACCGTGGAGGACGATGCCCCTGGCTTCGACCCGACCATGGTCCCGGAGCCCGACCTGACCATCGCTCCGGATCACCGGCGGCCCGGCGGGATGGGCGTCCATCTCGCCCGGTTGTCGGTAGACGAGATGACCCATCGAGCGCGGCCCGAAGGGGGCAACATACTGACCCTGATCCGTCGGCTGGATTCACGCGGGAAGGAGGACCGATAGATGGCCCTTGAAACCACGGTCGAAGAGGTATCGGGGAAGGTCCAGCTCACGATCGTCGCCCTCGACGGTGAACTGGATGCGTCCAACTTCACGGCGCTCATCGACACGGTCCGCGGCCTGTACGACGCCGGCAGCCGCCGTCTCCTCCTCGACCTCACGGATCTCCGGTTCATGGCCAGCTCCGGATTGGTCGCGCTGCATTCCATCGTCCGCCTGATGCATGGCGAGCCACCTCCGGACCCCGAAGCGGGATGGGGGGCGCTCCATTCGCTCGGCCAGGCGGTCGACGAAGGCTCGACCCAGCGGGAGGTGCAGCTCTGCGGGGCGCAGCCTGCCGTCGAGCGCGTCCTCGCCCGGACCGGACTGACTCGCCTCTTCATGGCCTACCCGGATCGAGCGACGGCGATCGCAGCCTTCTGATCCGGTCGCGCGAATTGCGCTCGTCCCTCGGCCGATGAACCGGATGGAGAGTGTCGCATCGAGCAGGCTCGACGCGATCCTCGCTCCGTTCGCGAGCCCGTCGGCCGGGGTGTCGGTCAGCCTGGAAGACCTCGACGGCGGCCTGATCGCCGGCACGCACCCAGCGAGCGCGGAACGCGAGGCGTCGCGCGACATCCGGTCGCATGGGGTGGTGGTCGCTCGCCTCGTCGCACGGGGCGCCGGCGCCGGCGCGCCCCTCGTCTCCGCTGCGATAGGGGCGCTCGCGGCTGCGCTCGAGGAGCTGGTCTCGGAAGCGGCCGGGCTTCGCGCCGCGGAGGCAGCGCTCTCGACAGCTCTGAGGGTCGCGGACGAGCGCTCCCGCCGGCTCGATGCGGAGCTGATCCTCGGCCGCCGTCTCCAGCGCAGTTTCGTGGCGATCGTCCCGCCCGACGTCCCGGGCTACGAGCTGGCGAGCCACTACGAGGCCGCCACGGAGGTCGGCGGCGATTTCTTCGATCTTTTCCGCCTGCGCAGGCGCGGCCAGCCCTTGAGCGTCGTCATCGCGGACGTGACGGGCAAGGGTGTCGCCGCCGCGCTCCTGATGGCCTTCTCCCGGCCGCTTCTTCATGCGGCAGTCGATCACGCGAGCGGGCCCGCGGACGCGCTCGAGCGCACGAACCGCGTGCTCGTCCAGGAGCGCCATACGCCGCTGTTCATCACCGCCCTGTGCGCAACCCTCACTCTCGGCTCCGGCCGATTGCGCATCGCGAACGCCGGCCACGAACCCCCGCTGCTGGCCCGCGGCGACGGCTCGCCGATCCAGTCGATCGAGGTCGCAGGTCCCCTGCTCGGCGCCTTCGGGTCGCTCGAGCTGTCGGAGGCCGACGTGGAGCTCGCGCCAGGCGACGTCGTGGTCTTTTACACGGATGGCGTGACCGACGCGCGCTGCAGGTCAGGTGAGCGCTTCGAGGACGGACGGATGCTCGCGGCGATCGAGGCGGCCAGGCATGGAACCGCGGCCGGGATCGTCGAGTCGATCCGGGCCGCGGTCAACGAATTTCAGGCCGGTGTCGATCCCGCCGACGACGTCACGATCGTGGCGATCAGGCGTCGCCCGCGGACGGCGCGAGCCCGGGGCTAAACCTCGGACGGCCGGCAGGCACGCGGGCGGGCAGGCCCGAGCTAGCGCGTTCGAGGGAACCCGAGGTCGATCCTGGAGGTCCCGGGATCTGGCCAGCGCGAGGTGACGATCTTGGCCCGGGTGTAGAACTGGATCCCTTCCGGGCC
>JAXDKX010000134.1:0-2887 GCA_034666905.1 Chloroflexota bacterium
GCCTGGGCGGCCGCCGCGTAGAACTGGTTGCCCATCCCGTTGATGGTGATGTTCCACAGGTAGAGGACGGCGGTGCCGACCAGCAGGACGCCGAGACCGATCCGATTCCACGTGCTCGAGGAGATCCGGCTGGGCGGTGTCGGGGCGGTTTCCGAATCGGTCGGCGTCGTCTGCAGCGGGTTGAACGTCGTTGTCACATAGCCCAGTGACTCATTGCTACCCTGCGCCTCCCTGTGAACTGGCCGAGAGACGACTGGAGGTTGCTCGGAGCGCGTCGAACAGCGTCCACACGGCAACGCCGAACAGTGCCACGTCCTTGATCAGGAACTCGCCCGTGATCGACAGGGCGGGGAACCCACCTGCGGTCGCCTCGGTGACGCCGGGCGTGGTGAACAGGAAGCTGATGGTGCCGGTGAACAGGACGATGGCCAGCAGGCTGCCCAGCGCCGAAACCCGTGGCCACCAGGGATTTAGGGCAATCAGCACGGCCGCAGCGAGTTCGAAGACACCGAGCAGGGACGAGAACGTGGTGACCGAGAACACACCGTACAGCCAGCTCATCAGCGGGCTCTCCGACACCAGCGGTTCGATGCCCTGCGCCTCGTACGCCATGAACTTCAGCAGCCCGAACCACGCGAGCACCACGACCAGCCCGTATCGCGCGAGTGTGCTCCCGACGGCGTCGATGGGACGGCTCATGACAGTTGGCTCCCTTTGCTCGGAATCGAACGCGTACGTCTCTTCCGTGGAGCTCAGGCGCCGAACCGTTACAGGTCAGCCGACGAGTCGGACGATCGCCCCCATCGGGATGGGCAGCCAGCCGGGCCGGTGCCTGGCCTCGTAGCCCACCTCATAGACCGCCTTGTCGAGCTCGTAGGCGGCAAGCAGATCGGGTTGACCGTCGGGGTCGGCCCCGCCTGCCGCCGCGTACCCCTCGCAGAACGAGGTGCTGTTGCGTTCGACCCATTCGCGGGCCCGTGCGGCGAGCTGCTTGTCCTGCCGCGGGTCACCGCCGCGTTCGACGAGCCGTTGGTAGGCGGCGTACTCGTAGGACCGCAGCACGCCCGCGACGTCGCGCAGCGGAGAGTCGGGTCGCCTTCGGTCGGCCAGCGGTTGCCCTGGCTCGCCCTCGAAGTCGATCAGCAGCCACCTTTCGGGGGTGCGCAGCACCTGGCCGAGGTGCAGGTCGCCGTGCATCCGTTGGACGGTGATCGTCTCGTCGGCCAGCTTTCGGTACCGCTCCTCGATCGTCGTGACGTACTGCTCCAGGTCCGGCACTGCCGCCGCGACGGCGTGCAGCCGGTCCAGAAGGGCGTCCGTCGGGAACGGCACGTGCGACGTGCCGAGCTCCTCGGCCAGCGTCTGGTGCACCGAGGCGACGGCCTCGCCGAGGCGGTAGGACTCGCCAGCGAAGTCACCGCCGACCTCGTCGGCGTAGAGGTCGCCCTCGGCGAACAGGTCGCGCGTGCTCGCCATCGCCATGTCCCAGCCCTCGGCCGCGTTGGCCGCGAACTCGGTCACCATGCCGAGTGCGTAGGACTCGCCGTCGAGCACCGCTTCGTACGAGCCGAGCAGCCGGGCCACGTGTGGATTGCCCGCACGGGCCAGCACGCGGTTGAGCTCGATGTCGGGGTTCACACCGGGTTTGACCCGGCGGAACACCTTGAGGACGGCCGCGTCCTCGAAGACCACGCTGGTGTTGCTCTGTTCGGCGCTCGACACTCGCGGCGCCTTGTCCACCGGAAGCTCGGCATCGGGTTCCCTGATGAACCGAAGCGGCCCAACCGATGCGGACCCGTCCACCAGCGCCAGCAGGTCACGGGCGGCACCGGGGTCGTACAGCGCGTCGTAGGCAGTGCGTCCGCCATGCTCCTCACCGACGGTGCCGATGGTCGCGACGTCGCTGTACTCGTCGATGGGCGCGATGCCCCAGCGGACCAGTAGCTGGTAGCGCTCGGAGGTGCCGTCGGTGTAGCCCACGTCCAACAGCACCAGGTCGATGTCGTCGCGCAAGGCCACGACATGAGCCGGCCGCACCTCGGCGAAGTCCCTGCCGCGTCCGGCGTACCAGCGTTGCGACGGCAACCATTCAGTCCACGGCAGGTGACCCGGCGCGCTCATCGTTGCTCCTCCGATTCTCGTAGGGGCTCCCGGAGTTGAAACCAGTAGAACCCATGCCCAGGGAGCGTGAGCATGTAGGGCAGGTGACCGATCGCGGGAAACTCGACGTGCCCGGTCAACTCGACCGGCGAATAGCCGCTCCACTGCTGCAGATTCAGCTCGATCGGCTGCGGGAACCGGGACAGGTTGTTGACGCACACCACGGCGTCCATCTCACCGTCGCGGTCCAGCTCGCGCACGTATGCGAGCACGGACGGGTTGGAGCCGCCCAACTCGCGGAAGGTGCCGACGGCGAACGCGTCGTGTCTGCGCCGCACCGCCAGCATGGTGCGCGTCCAGTTCAACAACGAGGTGGAGGCGTCGCGCTGCGCCTCGACGTTGACCGACTGATAGCCGTAGATCGGGTCCTGATTCGGCGGCAGGTACAGCCTCCCGGGGTTCGCCGTCGAGAAGCCCGCGTTGCGGTCGGGTGTCCACTGCATCGGGGTGCGGACACCGTCACGGTCGCCGAGCCAGATGATGTCGCCCATGCCGATCTCGTCGCCGTAGTACAGCACCGGGGAGCCCGGCAGCGACAGCAGCAGCGCAGTGAACAGTTCGATCTGATTGCGGTCGTTCTCCAGAAGCGGCGCGAGCCTCCTGCGGATGCCGACGTTGGCCTTCATCCGCGGATCCTTGGCGTATTCCGCGTACATGTAGTCGCGCTCTTCGTCGGAGACCATCTCCAGGGTCAGCTCGTCGTGGTTGCGCAGGAAGATGCCCCACT
>JAXDKX010000135.1:0-5669 GCA_034666905.1 Chloroflexota bacterium
GGCCCGCCAGATCGAGCAGTACGATGTCGGCGGCCTTCTTGTCCTCCGCGAGCTCGACGATCCTTCGGGCGAGCTCGAGGGGAGGAAGCTCTGTCGACGAGGCGGCGACGTCGCGCTGGGGCAAACCGTCGGCGCGCGGCATGGTCGCGGTCTCTGCGGGACTGGCGGGTTCGGTCACGTGTCGTCGTTCCTCCTCGGGGTCCGGTACAGCCCATGGTCGTCGATGTAGGCCGCAACCGCATCCGGCACGAGATACCGCAGGGAGCGGCCGGCCGCCGCGCGCGTGCGCAACTCGGACGCCGAGAGGCGGATTCGCGGGCCATCCAGGAAGACCGCTCGATCGGCGAGGTCGGGCAGGTTGATCGCGAGGAACTCCGGGCCGGCGGCGGGGTACCCGTCGCGCGGTGCCACCGCCAGTCGAGCCAGCTCGAGCACGCGGCGGGGCGCATGCCAGTTCATGAAGCCCAGGAAGGCGTCCGCGGACAGGATCAGGGTCGTCTCGCCGACGCTGCCGTCGGACCTGCGAGATGCATCGAGGGCCGCCAGCGTGTCGACCGTATAGGACGGCCCGTCGCGGTCCAGCTCGACGCGGCTCGGCCTGAACCGATCGTTGCCCGCGATCGCGAGCTCGACCATTGCCAGCCGGTCGGCGCCCGGGGAGATCTCGATTCCGGGTTTGTGTGGCGGATTCCCGGCCGGCACGAACAGGACGCGCTCCAGGCCGAGCGCCTCCGCGGCTTCCTGGGCGAGGGCCAGGTGGGCGAAGTGGATCGGATCGAAGGTTCCACCGAGGACGCCGACCGATCCGGGCACGATGGGCACCGGGCGGTCGCTCACACGCGTTCCCAGGGTTGCGCTCCCCATTCCAGCTCCGTGGCCCCGATCCGCACGAGGTCGCCAGCCGCGATCCCGGCCCGGCGAAGCTCCGTGTCGATCCCCAGGCGCGCGAGGTCGCGCTGGAAGCGCTCGGCCGATTCCTCCACGTCGAAGTTCGTCTGGGCTGCGGCGCGCTCGATGCGTCGGCCCCGAATCCTGAAGGCGCCATCCGGATCGCGATCGACGCTGAAGCCCTCGTCCATCCCCTCGATCCGATGGATCACCACGCCCGACGGCTCGGGCGGCTCCGCCAGCTCTGCCGCGGGCGGCAGCATGGCCGCGATGCGCGAACGGAAGGTCGCCAGGCCCTCGCCGTCGGCTGCAGAGATCCCGACCACGTCGATCCGGTCCGCCTCGCGGGCGCGTCGGAAGGCCGGCCAGGCCTCCCTCGCCGCCGGCAGGTCGATCTTGTTGAAGGCAACCAGGATCGGCTTCTCGAGCAGCGCCGGATCGTGCGCCTGGAGCTCCGTGCGGATGACGTCGTGATCCCATTCCGGATCGCGCGAGGCCCCGTCGATGACATGGACCAGGATCCGCGTCCGCTCGACGTGGCGGAGGAACGCATGGCCAAGCCCGGCGCCGCTGCTGGCACCCTCGATCAGGCCGGGAACGTCGGCGATCGACGGGCGCCGTTCGTCCTCGTCGCCGAGGTCCATCACGCCGAGGTTCGGCTCGAGGGTCGTGAACGGGTAATCGGCGATCTTCGGTGTTGCGGCCGTGACTGCCGCAAGGATGGTGGACTTGCCGGCGTTCGGGAGGCCCACGAGCCCGATGTCCGCGATCAGGCGCAGCTCGAGTCGGAGCCAGCCCTCCGCACCGGGCTCGCCCTTCTGGGCGTGCTTGGGGGCCTGATGGGTCGACGACTTGAAGTGGGTGTTGCCTAGGCCGCCCCGCCCGCCCCGGCTGACCATCGCCGACTGGCCGACGGCCACCAGGTCGGCTAGCAGCTCGCCGGTCCCGTCGTCGTACACGGCCGTCCCGGGCGGCACGTCGAGCACCAGATCCTCGCCGGCTCGGCCATGACGCCGGGCGCGTGTGCCCCGGCCGCCGGAGCTTGCCCGGTAGTGATGCCGGTGGGTGAAGTCGCGCAGCGTGGTCTGGCCGGCGTCGACCCGGAGGTAGACCGAGCCGCCGCGGCCACCGTCGCCGCCGTCGGGTCCACCACGCGGGACGTGCGCCTCCTGGCGGAAGGTCGCGGCCCCATCGCCACCATCGCCGGCGTGGACCCAGATCTTCACGCGGTCAAGGAACATCGGAGGCATTCTCGCACGGGTCATACCGCCAGCCCGCCGGTGGGCCTCTCCCGCGAAGGAGGGCTGGGGTCGAGCCGACGAGCCTAGAGGTACCCGAGCGGGTTGACGCGGGTGCCGCCCGCCCAGACCGGGCCGCGCCACACCTCGAAGTGGAGGTGTGGGCCGGTCGCGTTCCCCGACTGCCCGATTCGTCCAACCTGCTGGCCTTCCGAGACGGACTGCCCGTACCCGACCGAGACCGCCGACATGTGGTTGTAGGTCGTGTAGAGGCCGGAGCCGTGGGAGATCCAAACCTGGTAGCCGCCGCCGTTGCCCTTCCAGCCGGCGAACACGACCGTGCCGGCAGCGGCCGCGCGAACCTCGGAGCCGTAGTCTGCCGCGATGTCCACCCCGAAGTGGCCGTAATGGAAGTACTGGCTGATGTAGTTGCCACCGCCGACGACCGGCCAGTCGAAGGCGCCTCCGGAATAGTTCGAGGGTCCCTGGGCGGACTGGTTGCTGTGGCCGTTGCCGTTCGAGCTGCCGCCGCCCGATGATGGCGCGGCTGCCGCGGTTTGCTGTTTGGGGGTCGCGATCCCCTTGCCCGCCGCCCCCGGAATCACGAGAACCTGGCCAACGACCAGGTTCCTGTCGGTCAACTTGTTCTCCACGAGGATGTCTGCCGCATCGACCTCGTAGCGCTGGGCCAGGCTGTCGAGGGTATCGGCGGCGGTGACGGTCACGACGAGGCCGGTCACCGGCGGGATCGAGAGCTCCTGGCCGACGTGGAGGGCGTCCTTGGACTTGAGGTCGTTCGCCCACCAGACGGTCATCATCGAGACACCGAACCTGGAGGCGATCCCGGTGAGGGTATCCCCCTCCTTGACCTTGTAGGTCTGGACCAGGCCACGGCCATCGGCGACTGTCGTGTTCACGGCCACCGGCTTGAGCAGGGTCCCGTCGTCGAGGAAGGGGCCGTCGATGCTGGTCGGGTCTGTGCCGGCCGCGCCCGCCGTGGCAGGGTCCGTGCCGGCCGTGGCGGGGTCGGTCCCGGCGAGGCCGGGGTCGGTGCCAGCAGTCCCGGGATCGGTGCCGGCAGTCCCGGGATCGGTGCCCACGATCCCAGGGTCCGTGCCGGTCGACGATGTGCCGTAGGTATCGCCCGTGGGCGGCATGCCGTCGGTGACCGTGCCGGTCCGGTAGCTTCCCGCGCCGCCGACCGCGATCCGGACGTCCCCCCCGGGCCCGGTTGTCCCGCCGGTGGCCGGTGCGGGGCTGGCCGCCGAGACGCTGATGACCGACGCGGCCAGGAGGATTCCGGCGACCGCAATGGCGACGGTCCGGTCAGGGCCGATCCGCGAAATCAGCGTGCGGCGATCCGTTCGCGACGCCCAGACGGTCCCGAAACGATGGTCGCGCCTCGGGACGAGCCCGGATGCCGTGACCGCCGAGCGCAGCCCTTGCTGCACACGTCGTCCCGCGGCGAGGCCCTGGACCTGGATGGTCGAGGCACTCGTTGCCCTGTCGTTCGGGGGGCGGCGCAGGCGTCCGAGGACACGCTGCACGCCGACCGACGCATTCAGCAATACGGTCTCCTGGCGGGATGGTCTCGGGGCCTTGGGCGTCTCCTGGGGGAAACGCGTGTTGACCATCCGGGTCGCGGTATCGAGCTGGGGTCTCCGATCGCGGCCGCCGTCCGTGACGACAGGCTTACGAGATCGCGGCGAACCCTACCACGGACGTTGCGATCAGATCAACCGGGCGTTCGTCATCCGCAACGGCCGTTCGTCAGACGGCCTCAGCCGGGACCGGTCAGGCGTCCAGGCTCTTGGTCAGCGTCGACAGGAACTCGGTGTTCGACTGGGTCTTGGCCAGCCGGTTCAGGAGGATCTCGATTCCCTCGTTGGCCCCCACGGCCGAGAGCATGCGGCGCATGGTCCAGACCATCTTCAGGGTGCCTTCCTCGAGGAGGAGCTCCTCTCGTCGCGTTCCCGAACGCTGGACGTCGATCGACGGGAAGATGCGCTTCTCGGCGAGCTTCCGGTCAAGGATCAGCTCGGAGTTGCCGGTTCCCTTGAACTCCTCGTAGATCACGTCGTCCATCCGCGAGCCGGTGTCGACGAGGCAGGTCCCGATGATCGTCAGCGAGCCGCCCTCCTCGATGTTTCGGGCGGCACCAAAGAAGCGCTTCGGCGGATAGAGGGCGATCGGATCGAGTCCGCCCGATAGCGTCCGACCCGATGGCGGTAGCGCCAGGTTGTAGGCGCGGGCAAGACGGGTAATGGAGTCGAGCAGGATGACCACGTCGCGTCCGGTCTCGACCTGGCGCTTGGCGATCTCCAGGGCCATCTCGGCGACGTGCGTGTGGTTCTCCGTGGGCTCGTCGAAGGTCGAGCTGATGACCTCGCCCTTGACGCTGCGGCGCATGTCCGTGACTTCCTCGGGCCGCTCGCCGATGAGCGCGACCATGAGGAGGATGTCCGGGTAGTTCGCGGTGATGCCGTTGGCGATGTTCTTGAGGAGCATCGTCTTGCCGGCCTTCGGCGGGCTGACGATGAGCGCGCGCGGGCCCTTGCCGATCGGGTTCACCAGGTTGATCAGCCGCTGGCTCAGGTTCTTGGAATCCGTCTCGAGGTTGATCAGGACGTCCGGGTGGACCGGGGTGAGGTCTCCGAAGACCGGGCGCCGTCGGGCGGTCTCCGTGTCGACGCCATTGACGGAGTCGACCCGGAGCATGCCCCAGTACTTCTCCGCCTCTCGCGGGGCTCGGACGGCACCGGCGACCCGGTCGCCGACCCGCAGGCCGAAGCGGCGGACCTGGCTCGAGCTGACGTAGACATCGTCCGGGCTCGGGAGCAGGCCGTGCCGGCGCATGAAGCCGAAGCCTTCGTCGACGATGTCGAGGATGCCGCTGGCGTAGTCGTGACCGGCGCGTTCGGTCTGGCCGCGGAGGATCTGGTCGACGAGGTCGTCCTTGCGTTCGGCCTGGTCGGTTTCGAGCTGGAGCTCCTGGGAGACCTGCTTCAGCTCGGCGACGCTCATCTCGCGGAGGTCGGAGACCTCGAGGTCGTTACGCTCGCGGGCCGCCTCGATCTCGAGTTGTTCTTCGTATTCGGTTACTGGGGCGCGGCCGCCGCCGCCGATTGGGGGGCGGCGTCGGGGACGTCGGTTGCGGGAACGATCGCGCTGGTCGGGGCCGGGTGCGGGCATATGGGAAAGGTCACCTTCGGGTGATGGGAGGACCGGGCGATGGTGCGCGCGGAATCGCTGCCGCAGCGCGGGTGCCGGTCGGGATACATGGAGCATAGACCCGGAAGCGCGGCGCCGTCAATGGGTCGCAACCCGTAGCATCGCGACATGCACCCCCGCCCGTCTGGCCGAGCATGAGCCGACTGCGCGACCGCGTCTGCCTCGTGACGGGTTCGACCGGGATCGCTGCCGCGAGCGCTCGACGGCTGGCCGCCGAAGGTGCGTCCGTCTTTGTCGTGTCGCGCACGGCAGAGCACGCCCGGGCGCTTGCCGGGGACCTTGTGGCGGCCGGCGGCGACGCGGGCTGGGCGG
>JAXDKX010000136.1:0-8751 GCA_034666905.1 Chloroflexota bacterium
GTGTCGGCGTTGTAGGTGACCGCCCCCAGGCCCAGCTTGGCCGGATCGTTGCCGATCAGCACGATGTAGGTGAGGATGGAGCCGATGATCGCGCCGATAACCTGCGCGACGATGTACGCGGCTGCTGTCATCGAGTCGATCTTCCGCGTCGCCAGCAGTGCGATGGTGACGGCCGGGTTGATGTGGGCGCCGCTGATGTGGCCCACGGAGTAGACGGCGGCGAAGATCGCGAAGGCGAAGCAGAAGGAGATCGTCGACAGCTCGGCGCTGCCGAACGGGTTCTTGCCGGTCAGGAAGACCGTGAGCGGAACCGATCCGGCGCCAATGAAGACGAGGATCGCGGTTCCCACGGCTTCCGCGGTGAACTTCTGGGCGAGGGTCGGGGACGACATGGAGTTCCTCCTTTCAGGGGGTCAAGGTCGGCGAACCGAGATACGGCGCCAGTTCGGTTGCGAGGGCAGCCAGCGCTGCCTCGGAGTCGGGACCTTCGGCGGCGAGGACGATCTCGGACGACGGCCGGATCGCCAGTCCGAGCAGGGCGATGAGGCTCTTGGCGTCTGCCTCGCGCCCTCCGTGACGGATCACGATCTGGCATTCGAAGCGCGATGCCGCCTGTACGAAACGGGCAGCCGGGCGGGCATGCAGCCCGGCCGGATCGGCGACGACGAGGGTGAGTTCAGGCACGGGTCACGCCTTCGGAATCTTTGCCAACGTGGCGGCTGCCGCGGCTGCGGCTTCCACCTCCGCGAGCGAGGCGCCAACGCTGGCCTGGACCGCAGCCAGGACCGCTCCCTCGACGAGTGGACCCTCGCTGACCCGGACTCGATCACGATCAGCCGGGTCGAGGTCTTCCAGGGCCAGCTCCAGGCTGAGTGCCGCGCTGCCCAGGTCGAGGAGCACGATGACGCCCTCCGGGCTGCCGGCCAGTGCCGAGCGCAGGGCTGCCGAGATGCGCGGCGCACTCGTACCCAGGCGCCCGTCGTCCGTTCCGCCCGCGATGCCCACGGCGACGTCGGTGCCGGCGACCTGCACGACCATGTCGCGCAGGCCTGTGGCGAGGGTGTCACTGTGGGAGATGAGGACGAGGCCCACCAACCGGATCTGCCTCCTTTCGCAACGTTGCAAATGGGAATGGACGGATCGTCCCGCCGGACTCGTCAAGAAGCCATCAACGACCCGTCAGGAGATGCGATGAAGTGGCGGGACCGTTTCAATCGAGGTGCTTCAGCCGTTGCCGCCCGGGAGCGGCCGCGCCTACACTCGGGCGGCCTCCGTTCGTTCGAGGGACCACGCTGGTGAAGCCACATGCGGCCGTCGTTGCAGACCGCGGCACGGTCGGGCCGATCGACGCCGCGGGCTTGCGCGAAGGGCTTGCCCGGTGCAGCCGGATCGTCGCGCGTCACGCGCGCTACCTGACACGCCTCGACGCTGTCCTCGGGGATGGCGATCACGGTGACAACCTGGTCATCGGCTTTCGCGCCGTGGACGAGCTCCTCGCGGAGCTTCCCGTGTCCACGCCGCCCGGCGAGATTCTTCGAGCCGTCGGGCATCGTCTGGTCGCCGCGGTCGGCGGCGCGTCGGGCCCGCTCTACGGCACGGCCTGCATCGAAGCCGGTTTCACGGCCGGGTCGGCGTCCGTCCTGGATGGACCGATGCTTGCCGCGATGTTCCGCGCGGCGGCCGACGGTCTCGCCCGTCGCGGCCGGTGCGTGCCCGGTGACAAGACGATCCTCGACGCGCTAGCCCCGGCAGCCGATGCCTTCAGGCTGGCGATCGACGCAGGCCTCGATGTTCGGGCGGCCTACCTGGCTGCCGTCAGGGCCGCCGGGCTCGGGATGCGGTCGACTCGCGACCTCGTGGCTCGGCGCGGCCTCGCCCTGCGACTGGGCGAGCGATCCGTGGGCACGCGCGATCCGGGAGCGGTCTCGTGCCTGCTCCTGTTGTCCGCCCTGGGAGCCCGTTGAACGATCGGGCCGATCTCCTGGCGCGGGTGACGGCGCTCGAGCGAGAGGGTCGTGCGGCGTTCGATGACGCCCAACGCGAAGCGGATGCCCTGTTCGCCCAGTACCAGCTGAGCCAGCTCGTCGCCGCCGGCGGGTCCGTTCGCGAGCTGGCCACGTCCGTCGCGCTCGAAGCCGTCAGGCTCGCCGAAGTCGATGGAGGGGCCCTCTGGCTGGGTGGCACCGATGACGTCGGACTCGTGCTCGCGGCGGCGGTCGGCTCGACGGCTTCCCTCGCGGCGTCTGCGCCGCCCCAGACCCTGGTCGATCTCGAGGATGGACGCCGCTGGGCCGCCGGGCTGCCCGGCGGACGGACCGTGGTGGTATCCGACGACCCTCCGGAGATCCTGCTCTGCTTCTGGACCGCCGACGGCCGTGCCGCGGACCCCGACGGGATCCGCGTCGCCCAGCTGGCCCGCCACGAGCTGGCCGTCGCGTTCCGCGGCGCCCGCCTGCGCGAGGCGCTGGAGCGCGAACGCGGCGAGCTGACCGCGGTCGTCGACGGGACGACAGACCTCATCGTGCAGGTCGATGCCGAGCGGCACGTGGTCCGGCTCAACCCGGCCGGCGAGCGGCTGCTGGGCATCGAGGCGGGCGACGTCCTCGGGCGGACATGCGGGGACGTCCTCGGCTGCGATATTGCCGGGGGCCACGGTTCCGGCGACTGTCCGCTCGCGGAGGTCATGGCGACCGGCCGACCGGTCCCCTATCGCGAGACCGCCGTCCGGGGCGCCGACGGAGAAGCTGTCCGCGTTGCCGGCGGCTACTCGGCCGTGGCCGCCGGCGGGCCCGATGCCCGGCATCCGCAGGGTCGAGCGCGCGCAACCGCGATCCTGCGCGACATCAGCGCAGTGGCCGCGCTCCAGGAGCTCCGCGAGGGATTCGTGGCCACGGTCAGCCACGAGCTCCGCACCCCGCTGTCGCTCGTGCGCGGCTATGCCCAGACGCTCCTCCACCTCGATCTCGATCCGGCCGACCAGCGCGCGTATCTCGAGCGAATCGACGAGCTGACCGATCGCCTGTCCGCGCTTGTGGGGCAGATCCTGGACGTGACCCATCTCCAGGCCGATCCCCTCATCCTCGAGCGCGCGCCGATGCTGTTCGCGGCCCTCGCCACCCGGCTCCGCGGCGACCTGGAGACCACCGGCCAGGCGGGCCGCCTGCGGCTCGACCTCCCGGCCGACCTCCCTGTGCTCCTGGTCGACGGGGCGCGTGTCGGGCAGATCCTCGAGAACCTGGTGGAGAACGCGTTCAAATACGGGCCGCCTGACGGCATGGTGGCCATCTCGGCCAGCGTGGAGGGTTCGTGGCTGGACGTGGCGGTGGACGACGAGGGCGTCGGCATTCCCGCCACGGAGCGTGCGCTCGTCACGGAACCCTTCCATCGAGCGTGGAACGTTCGCGAGTCGCGCATTCCGGGCACCGGTCTCGGCCTGTTCATCTGCCGGCGGCTGGTCGAGGCCCACGGTGGCCGCCTCCGCCTGGAGGATCGCCCGGACGGTCGAGCAGGGACCCGCGTCGCCTTCACGCTCCCGCTCCTCCCCGTGAGTCGACAGGGCTCCTCGCCGACGCGACGGCGGGCTCCGAAGGCGCCGATCGGCGAGGTCAACGGTGCCTGAAACGATCCTGATCGTCGAGGATGAGCCCGATTTCGCCGGCCTCGTGGAGCTCTGGATGACTCGCGCGGGTTACCAGACGGTGCTGGCGCGGACCGGGACGGAAGCGCTCCGCGGCTTCTATGAGGGTCACCCTGACCTGGTGATCCTCGATGTCGCCCTGCCCGGCCTCGACGGCTGGCAGATCATCGAACGGATCCGCGAGTTCAGCCGAATCCCGATCCTCATGGTCACGGCAAGGAGCTCCGAGGCGGACAAGATCCGCGGCCTCAAGCTCGGCGCCGACGACTACATCACCAAGCCGCTCAGCTTCCCGGAGCTGACGGCCCGCGTCGAAGCCGCGCTGCGGCGCGCATCCACCGCGACGCCGGATCGCCCACGACGGCTGCGCCATCGCGACCTGGTGATCGATCTGGACGAGCATCGGGCCCATCTGCGCGGCGACGAGCTCCGCCTGACGCCAACGGAGTTCCGGCTGCTCGCGTACCTGCTCGAGCACGCCGGCCAGCTGGTCACGCATCGCCAGGTTCTCGGCGCCGTCTGGGGCGCCGGGTATGACGTCGACGTCCACCTGCTCCGGATGACGATCCGGAACCTGCGCGTCAAGCTCGAATCCGCGGCACCGGGGCAGTCGTACATCGCCACGGAGTACGGCCTCGGCTATCGCCTGACGGGAGCAGCGCGCGAGGCCGACGCCGCGGGCTAGATCGTCGACCTGACCAGTCCGCCCGGAGGACGGATGGCACGAATGGCCGCCGGATCGGCGGTGCCCGATGGACCCGTGACCGGAGAGACAGCGAACCCAGTGCGCTCGAGAAGGCGACGAGCGATCGAGGCTCGGAGGCGCCGATCCAGGGGTGCGACTGGATCGCGTTCCGCTACGGTGATCGCCGGGACCCGAATCGCCTCGGCGGGACGCCCGGCGGCAATGGACGCCTGGAGGAGGCCGGTGCCGAGGCCTTTCCGTCGATGTTGGGCGGAAACGCCGAGTGCGATGAGCTCCCGGCCGTCCCTGTGGGCGCGTCGGGTCATGGCGAGACCGACAACAAGACGTCCGTCGAGCGCGGCCGACACGTTCGCTCCGTCGCGGATCGCGGCGAGCACCAGCGCATGGCCCGCTTGCTGGTCCGCAGGCGGAATCACGCGCGCGGCAAGCGTGAGGCGCGACCAGGTAGCGGCATCGACGCTGGGCACGATGGTCGGCGGCTCGCTGCCACCGACCGGCTCGCCGTCGGGCGTGGCTGGCAGCGACGCCAGCGGATCCCACCAGCCTCGATCGCGCGCCTCTCGCAGGAGCCGAGGCACGACGAGGTCACGGACCAGCGCGATGGTCTCGCGCGACCGCTCCTCGGCGGCGAGCTGCCCCGCGTCGACCGCAAGACCGGCATTCGGAGCGTCATCGAGGATCGCCGGCAACGGCGCCTGCCCGTAGCTCGAGGCCTCGGCAGACCAGCGTTCGAGCCACGCGGACGGCAGCCGGTCCGGCGGGTCGCGATGCGCGCCGGCAAGCCAGGTGAGGGTCCACGCCCGGGGGACCACCCGGTAGGCGTCGTACCCACCTCCGCCGGTCGCCAGCCAGCGTCCGCTCGCGTATCGATGGGCCAGCGCGTCAACCAGGCGCGCGGCCTCGCCCATCGCCGTCGTCGTCGTCCGCAGGTGGGCAAGCGGGTCCCACGCGTGCGAGTCCGCGCCGTGCTGGGAGACGATCAGATCCGGCCCGAACGCGGCGGCGAGCTCCGGAACGAGCGCCCGCACCGCCTCCAGCCAGGCGCCCTCGCCGGTGCCCGGCTCCAGCGGAACGTTCACCGACGTCCCGGCTGCCGCACCGACGCCGAGCTCGCCCACCCCTCCCGTGCCCGGGAAGAGGTACCGCCCGCTCTCGTGGATCGAGAGCGTGAGCACGCCAGGATCATCCCGGTGGATTGCCTGTACGCCGTCCCCATGATGGACATCGAGGTCCACGTACAGCACGCGCAGCCCGGCCTCGCGCGCGCGGGCGACCGCCAGCGCCGGGTCGTTGTAGATGCAGAATCCCGACGCGCGGCCACGCATCGCATGGTGGAGGCCGCCTCCCGGGTGGAAGGCGTGCTCCTCGTCGCCGCGCAGGATCGCCTCGACGGCCCGCAGCGATCCGCCGGCGACCATGGCGCCCGCCTCGTGCATGCCGGCGAAGGGCGGATCGTCGCCGCCCACGCCGATCCCCGCCTCCTCCCGACCGCGTGGGGAAGCGGAGAATCGTCTCACGACGTCGAGATAGGCCCGCTCATGGCAGAGGAGCAGCTCCTCGTCCGTGGCCGGTTCAGGTGCCAACCCAGCCTCTGCGCCGACCGAACGCAGCAGATCGATGCCCGGCCCGAAGCGCCGCGGCGTCAAGGGGTGGTTCGGCCCGAAATCGTAGGTCGAGGACTGGGGCCCGTAGACCAGCAGCATGCGTGGCACGATACCGGGCATGGAGCGCGTCTACACCGACCCGTTGCTCGACAAGCTGGGCGTTCGCCCCGGCATGCGCGTCGCCCTGCTGGGGCTCGACTCCGACGAGTTCCGCGGCCTCCTGACCGAGCGGACGTCGGACATCACCGGTGGTTGGCCAGTTCCGGATACGGACATCGTGTTCCTCGGCGCGGATTCGACCGAAGCCCTGGCCGCGCTCGAATCCCTGGCCGCCCGCATCCGGCCCAACGGCGCGATCTGGGTCGTCTCGCGCAAGGGCAAGGCCGCCACCCTGCGCGACGTCGAGGTGATCCAGGCGGCGAAGGCTGCCGGGCTCGTCGACAACAAGGTCGTCTCGTTCTCGCCGACGCACACCTCGCTGCGCCTGGTGATCCCGGTCGCCCGACGGCCCAGGTGACCGATCGGTCGCGCCGCGTCGGGAGCGATGTACCATCCGCCCATGGACACCCTGCTCGTCGTCCTGATCGTCGTCCTGATCCTCGTGTTCATGTGGCGCGGACCCAAGACGCTTCCGAAGCTCGGCGAAGCCCTCGGTCGGGGCCTCCGGGAGGCAAAGTCGGAGGCCGCGAAGGCCCAGGACGAGATCAAGGCGCGGGTCAGCGACCCGGACGCGCCGAGCGGCGACAGCGGCGACCACACCGCCTGAATCGCGCGAACCGGTGACAGCGGACGAGCTCGAGGCCCTGACCCGGCGACCCGGGCCCGGTCCGCATCGCTCCACCATTACCGTGGACGGGCGGGCCGTCGAGACGCTCGCCGATCTGCCGCCACTGCGCGACCGGCTGCTGTTCGTCGGCCTCAATCCGTCGCCGGTCAGCGTCGCCGCCGGCCATTACCACCAGGGCCGGCTCGGTCGGACGTTCTGGCGCCGCCTGATGCTCGCGGGTGTCCTGCCTCCGGACACCGGCATCGAAACCGCCGACGATGCCCTCGTGGCCGCCGGCCACGGCATCACGGACCTGCTCAAGGTCCCGACGCCGCGCGACGGAGCCAGCGACGCCGAGCTCACGATGGGCGTTGGCCCGCTCTGGCAGAAGATCGCGTTGTGGCGCCCCGGCGCGGTTGTCTTCATCTACAAGCGAGGCGCGTCCATCTCGGCGGGCCGGCCGCTGACTGAATCCCTGGGCCAGCTTTCGGGCGTCGCGCTCGCCGGCCGGCCCTGCTTCCTGATGCCAGGGCCATATGCGCCGGTCGAGCAGGTCGACGTGGGCCTGAACGTCTTGCGCAACCTGGCGTCGGCCCTGGCCGCCGATCGAGCCTAGCCGGCGCTCGGGCGCGACCCACCTGCGGGATGGCCAGCGAGCCAGCCGGCGTTCGGCGCGAGCCGCCCGATACGATCTCGCGACGCCGCTGCGGCGCCGTCGTCCCACGATCCGACGATGGCCCGGGCGCCACGGTGCCCGTCGAGGTCGCCGGAGATGACGTGATCCGGAGGCTCGCCGACCAGGAACGCGACGTGAGCCGGGCTGGGTCCAGGCGACGAGATCGCACGGAGCGCAACGTCGCCCAGCCCAGGCGCGTCACCGTCGGCAAGCTCGTGCACGTCGAACGGCAACGGGCGCCCGCCGCCGGGGCCGGTGAAGATCGGGACCTGCAGGACCTGGGCGAGCCCCTCGGCCCCACCCGCGTGGTCCGGGTCGATCTGGGTCAATGCGATCGACACGATTGAGCCGCCCCGCGAGGCAACGAGGTCCCTGGCCACGTCGAGCGCTGGCCCCAGCGGATCGCCGGGATCGACGAGGACGTGCCGGCGACGTCCGACGAGGTAGGCGCATACCGGCTGGCCGGCGACGCCGCCGCCGGCCGGCATGACGATCCGCGTCACGTCTGGCGAGATCGCCTCCACCTCGGTCGCGCCGAGCAGGCCCGGCGTCAATCGCTCGCGTACCTGTTCGAGCGATCGCACGTGTTCGAGCTGCTGGAGGGTCGCGCTCGTCGGCACCCACATCCCGATCTCGCCCCGAGCCATGGCGTCGAGGCCAGCGGCCGGCGTCAGCCAGGCGTGACCCGCCACCTCGTCGCCCTCGAACGAGACGCGGGATTTCGCCGGCAGCTCGGTCGCAAAGAACCTGGTGTCGAACCGCCGCGGCAGGATCGGTGGCGTCACCCACCGGGACAGCGGGACGAGGCGGTCCGTGCGAAGGCGAAGGCCCAGTTCCACCGTGATCGAGGCGAACGTGGTGTCGCCGCCGACCAGCGCAGATCGTGCCGCCGAGATCGTCCGAGGGGGGACCTGCACCGAATCGCTGCCACCGTCGGCGAGCAGGATCCCGGCCTCCTCGAAGACCTCCCGGATCGCGGCAACGTACGTGGCGAGCGCCATCGCCGGTGCGAGATCGCCGCCGAGGGCCCGCGCCGCATCTTCGCCGGAAAGGACGGAACGAGCCGCGAGGTCAGGAGCGGCGTCTTCGGCGTCCACCCGGCCGCCGGGGAACACGTACATGTCGGCGGCGAAGGCCATCGACGATGGCCGCTGGGTCAGCAGGACCTCGGGGCCGGCCGATCCCGGCCGGAGCAGGACCACGGTCGCTGCCGGGTGTGGCTCGACCGAGGCCTCAGGCATCGGCCGGTGAAGCCTCGAGCTGCGCCCGCAGGGCCACGGCATCCTTCACCGGGAGGCGGCAGACGAACTGGCGGCAGACGTACGCCGTGGGGGAGCCATCGAGCGCCAACCGGTCGGCGAG
>JAXDKX010000137.1:0-2967 GCA_034666905.1 Chloroflexota bacterium
CGGTGCCAACACGGCGAAGGTGCCTCACGATCGTTCCTCCTCCATGGTCAACCTGGACCGACCAATGCGCCTGGGCAAACCAGCCAGCCTGGGGAGCCGCGGCAGCAACGCCCGCCGGGTGACCGACCCGCGAAGGCGTTCGCGGGTGATGGCCAGCCAGCGACGGGCGACCGTCATCTCTGGAGAACCCGGTATGGCGACCCGCAGCGCGGCAAGGAACTCGCGCTCCGCCCGGGTCATGTCGCCCAGCCGGAGGGCCAGCTCGCCGGCCTTGAGCCTCGGCGCGAACCCGTCCGGATCCAGGGCGAGTGCCCGATCGACGGCGGCGCGCGCCTCGTTCGGCCGACCGGACGCCAGGTAGGCGCTGCTCAGGTAGGCCGGCAGGTTCGCTTCGGCGGGATCCACGGCTTCGGCGGCCTCGAGTCGCTCGACGGCGAGGTCGAACTCCTCCCGCCGGAGCGCGTCGAGGCCTTCGGAAAATGCATCGATTTCGGGTCCGCGGTCGATGTGCATCGGGATGGTCACTCCAGCTCCAGGCGGGCCAGGGCGAGCGGCGGACTCGACGCCTCGAGACCGCGCCAGCCGGTCGAATCGTTGAACCGGCTCCAGGCCGCGATCCCGAGCGGCGTCAGGATCGTCGTGGCGACACTGACGATGACGACCGACGAATAGACCCCGGCGTCGATAGCGCCGGCTCGAAGGCCCACCGTCGCAGCCACCAGGGCCACCTCGCCGCGCGCGATCATGCCGATCCCGACCAGGCTCGATTCGCGCGCGCTCATGCCCCCCAGTCCCGCTCCGGCCGCTCCGCCGACGAGCTTGCCGATGACGGCCACCGCAAGCAGTCCGACCGTCAGCGGCAGGACCGGCCCGATCGAACGAAGGTCAGCCGCAAGCCCGATGGCAACGAAGAAGACCGGGACGCAGAACGCCTCGCCGCCCCGAATCAATCCATCCCGCAGGCGAGGGGCAGCCGACGATCCAGCGAGCGCCAGGCCGGCCACGTACGCTCCCGTGATCCCGGCCAGTCCGCCGAATGCCTGCACGGCCCAGGCGAATGCGAGGACCAGGCCGACCATCGCGGCCAGACCTCCACCCCGAAGGTGGAGCGCTTCGATGGCACGTCCAAGGTGCCCCGGCAGCCAGCGCAGAATCATCCAGACCGCCAGCACGGTGATGGCCATCGGCAGGATCGTGGCCAGCAGGTTCGAGCCCGCAGCGGTCTCCGAGACGACGAGGCCGAGGACGATCAGGCCAAGGACGTCGTCGATGATCGCGGCGCCCAGGATCGTGATCGCGGCCTTCGTGTGCATCAGGCCTAGTTCCTGGAGCGTCGCCGCGGTGATTCCGACGCTGGTCGCGGTCAGGATGGCCCCGACGAACAGGGCGGCCGTCGTATCGAGGCCTGCGGCCAGGGCAAGCACAAGCCCCGCCACGAATGGGACGAGAACGCCACCCATCGCAACCAGGAACGCGGCCCGGCCGACGCGGCGCATCGCCGCCAGGTTGGTCTCGAGGCCGGCGATCCCGAGGATGGCCAGCGCGCCCAGCTGGGCGATCCCCTCGACAGTGCCGCTCGACGACACCACCCCGGCCAAGCTGGGACCGAGCAGGATCCCGGCGCCGATCTGGCCGACGACCCGGGGCAGGCCGACAACGTGGGCCAGAAACGCCCCCGCTTCCGCGGCCAGCAGCACGATGGCCAGGATCGGGATGAGTTCGTTCAACAGTCACTCCAGGGGACGACACCGGAACCGGTCGGACCGATTCGTTGCGGGCAGGATGCCGTCGACTGGTTGCCGGAACGAGTTGCAGGGCGTTGCAATGGGGTTATCGAACGGGAGAGTTGCCCGTCTCGACTCGGTACCCGGCCGCAACGGTCCCTGGAGATCGCGCCAAACGCGACCCGGCTACGCCCGCGTGCCTGCCGCAGGACGGCCTCGGATCAGCAGCCCACCGGGGCGTCCAGCTATCGGCGGACTCGATCGTCCAGTCGCGAGAGCCTCAGTTGCAGACGAGGGAGCCGAGCGCCATGGGGGGATTGCAGTCGTTCGGCGCGTTGTCGGATACGGCGCCGGTCCAGCCCGAGACGACCACGACCCCGAGGAAGCTGTAGATCCCACCGCTGTCGCCGGCGGTGTTGCCCTTGATGTCGGTGGCACCAGCCAGCGTGAGGCTGGCGTCGAACGAGACTCCTCCCCCGGAGCCACCGGCCGAATTCTGGTTGACCGTCACGTCGGTCAGCGTGAGACTCCCATTGCTGCTGATGCCTCCCCCGTTTCCGGGACTCGCGAGCGTGTTGCGGCTCACCGAGGACCCAGTCACGGTCAAGGTCCCGGTGCTGGCAATGCCTCCGCCGTTCTCGCCGGCCGAGTTGTTGTCGACCGTCGAGGATGTCACCATCGCGGTGCCGTTACTGAAAATCCCACCACCGGATTGCCCGGTTGCACCCACGTTGTCGCTCACCGTTGAGCGCGAGACGGTGAGGGCCCCCACGCTCGCGATTCCTGCGCCACTGCCGAAACCCGACACAGAATTTGCGCTGATCGTGGAGTCAGTGACCGTCAGGCTCCCGTCGCTGAAGAGTCCGCCGCCGCCACCGAAACCAGCGTTGTTGTCGCTCACCACCGAGTCCGAGACGGTCAGGGTTCCCAGGCTCAGGATTCCTCCGCCTCCCCCGGCACCGTTGCCGCTCACCGTGGAATGGCTCACCGCAACATCTCCGTACAGGTTGAGAATGCCGCCGCCGGCCGAATACCTGCCCATCGTGTTATTTGCATCCACCGTTGAGTCGACGAGCGCCAGCGTGCCCCAGTTCGCGATGCCGCCACCGTTGCTCTGGTAGAAACGCGGGAGCGTCGCCGAGGCCAGGTTGTTGGCCACCGCGGAAGCGTTGATCGTGAGGGTGCCCCAGTTGGCAATGCCGCCGCCGGTACCACCGTCGAACTCCGCAGACAGGGCGGAATT
>JAXDKX010000138.1:0-5537 GCA_034666905.1 Chloroflexota bacterium
AGCGCCCGAGGAGGTCGCCCAAAGCCGGATACAGGACCCCATCCGCCTGGAGATGGTCGAGCGCCGCGCGCAACGTCGAAGGGAGCGGTTGGATCCCGTGTCGCCGGCGCTCCACCTCGCCCATCCGGGACGGATTCGTCCGCGCCGGCTCGGGCGGCTGGAGCTTTCGGGCGATTCCGTCGAGACCGGCGTGGATCAGCCCGCCGAGCGCGAGGTACGGGTTGCAGCTCGGGTCGCAGGCCTTCAACTCGACGTTGGTCGATTCCATCTCGCGGCCGCGAAACGGCGAGGCGACGCGGACCGAGCACTCCCGGTTGTCGAGCCCCCACGACACGGTCGAGCCGGCCCACGCATCGGGCCGCAGCCGTTCGTACGAATTGAAGCTGGGGCACGTCAGCGCCACGAGCGCTGGCAGGTGGTCCAGGACTCCGGCCACGAACTGGCGCCCGAGCGGCGACAGGAGACGATCGCCCGCACCTTCCTCGTACAGGAGATTGGTCCCTCCGTCCGCCGACCACAGGCTGAAATGGATGTGCGCCCCGGAGCCGATTCCATCGGCAAATGGCTTGGCGGCGAACGAGGCGATCAGCCCGTGTCGAACCTCCGCGGTGCCACGGACCGCGTCGCGGAACTTGAGCTGGTTGTCCGCCGCACGGAGGGCATCCGCGTAGCGAACGGCGATCTCCTGCTGCCCGGGGCCGTACTCGTTGATCGCCTGTTCCACTTCGAGGCCCTGGACCTCGAGGGCGTTGACGATGTCACTCATGACGGCAGCCGCCCGATCCCTCCCTGCCGACGAATACCCCGGTCCGTTGGCCCAGGGCACGACTTGGCCGTCGCGTTCCTCGGCGAGGTAGAACTCGTTCTCGAAGCTCGCCATGAAGCGGATGCCGGCCGCGTCTGCCGCAGCGATCGCTCGTTTGAGGAAGCTCCGGGGGCAACAGCCCCAATCGAGCCCGTCGTGGCCGAGCTGATCGCACAGCAGCCCGGCCGTGCCGTCCACCCACGGCAGCACCGTGTAGGTCGCGGGATCGGGGACCACGCGGACCTCACCGACCGGCTCCATACCTTCCACGTAGACGAGATCCTCGAGCATGTTGACAGCGTTCTGGGCTCGGGTCAGACCGACGCCCTCGCGCATTCGGCTGGCGAGGCGATCGACGTGCACGTTCTTCCCGCGAATCACCCCCGAGGGATCGCAGTACAGGAACCGAATCAGCCGGACGCCATCGGCCCGGGCCTTCGCAACGACGTCGTCGATAGTCGCGTCCACGATCAAATCCTAGCGGTCACACGCTCGTGTCGAACCGCCGCGACGATCGAGCCTGTGTGTAGCATTCGCGCACGATGAACCAGGCGAGCCGGCCACCTGCGGACGATCTGGTCCTCGGACTGGACATCGGCGGAACCAAGCTCGCGGCAGGTGTCGTGGCCGGCGATGGCCAGGTCCTGTCGATGCGGGTGGCGGGGAGTCACCGGAACGAGGGCCCCGGCGCCATGATCGCGCGGCTCGTCGATCTCGGGCGGGCGGCGGTTTCCGAGTCCGGTGTCGACTGGTCGCGGATTCGGGCCGTGGGGATCGCCTGCGGGGGACCGCTCGACCCGGACGCCGGCATCATCCAGTCGGCCCTGCATCTGCCGGGCTGGGACAACGTGCCAATCGTACGAATGGTCGCCGAGGCGCTCGACCGCCCGGCTGTCGTGGACAACGACGCCACGGCCTGTGCCCTGGCGGAGTGGCGGTTCGGAGCCGGCCGATCGAGAGGAGCGGACCACCTCGTCTACCTGACGATCTCGACCGGCGTCGGTGGCGGGCTGATCCTCGACGGCCGCGTCTACCGAGGCGCCGCGCTGAATGCCGGCGAGCTCGGCCACCTCACGGTGGAGTACCGCGGGCGGCTGTGCGGCTGCGGCCGGCGCGGTTGCCTCGAGGCGTACGTGTCGGGGACGAACATCGCGCTGCGGGCACGAGAGGCGCTCGCGACAGGCGAGCCATCGTCGCTTGGGTCGCTCTCCGAGGTTTGGGCGGAGGACGTTGCCGCAGCGGCGCTCGAGGGCGATCCCGTCGCGGTCCGCGTCTGGGACGAGACGACCGCCATGCTCGGCTCGGCGGTGACCAGCATCCTCGACATCTTCAATCCGCAAGTGGTCGTCCTCGGTGGCGGCGTGACGCGTGCCGGCGATCAGCTGCTGCGCCCGGTTCGCGACATCGCGCTTCGCCAGGCCCTGGGACCCGCGGCCGCGGTGGCCGATGTCGTGCTCGCCGAGCTCGGAGAGAAGCTCGCCGTGGTGAGCGCGGCGGCCGTCGCCTTCGACCGGCTTCCAACGAGGAGAACGGACAACGGTGCAGGGTTGGCGCACGAGTGAACTCGAGGTACGTCTCGCCACTCCTTCGCCAGCCCGACTTTCGACGGTTCTGGCTCGGCCAGACGATCTCCGTGTTCGGCGACCAGGTCACCCAGCTCGGCGTGCCGCTCGTCGGGGTCCTCGTCCTGGGGGCCGACGCGACACAGATGGGAACGCTGCTGGCGTTCGGGCTGCTACCGCACCTGCTGTTCTCGCTGCCGGCGGGTGTCTGGCTCGACCGGGTGCGGAACCGTCGCCGGCTGATGATCGCGGCGGACCTTGGCCGCGCGGCGTTGATCGCGTCCATCCCCCTCGCCTACATGGTTCACGCCCTGACCGTCTCGCAGCTGTACGTGGTCGGCTTCCTGACCGGCTCGCTGGCGGTCGTCTTCGACCTCTCCTGGAACACCCTCCTTGTCGCCGTCACGAAGCGCGAGGCCTTCGTGGAGGCAAATGCGCTGTTCTCGGGGAGCCGGTCGCTTGCCAACGTCGGCGGGCCCCCGATCGCCGGGTTCCTGGTCCAGCTGGTGACGGCCCCGGCCGCGCTCGTCGTCGATGCCCTTTCGTTCCTGGGCTCGGCCGCCTTCCTCAGCCGCATCCGAACGCCGGAGCCGGCCATCGAGTTCGCCGATGAGTCGATGCGGACGCGTGTCGCGACCGGGCTCGTCTTCATCTTCGGGGACTCGATCATGCGCCCGGTCCTGCTCTCCGTGGCCTGGATCAACTTCTTCAATTTCTGCTTCCAGGCCCTCTTCATCCTGTACGTCACGACGGTCCTTGGGGTCAGCCCGGGCGTGCTCGGCGCCGCCCTCGGCGCGGGGGCCGTTGGCGGGGTGATCGGGGCCGTGATCGCGGCCCGTGTCGGCCGTCGCATCGGGCTCGGGGCCGCCTACACGGTGGGCTGCCTGATCTTCCCGATCCCGCTCATCCTGGTCCCACTGGTGACCGGACCACCCGATGCGGTCATCGCCATGCTGTTCGCCACGGAGTTCCTGGCCGGCCTCGGTGTGCAGATCCTCGACATCAACGTCGGGGCGGTGCTCACGGCCCGGACGCCGGACAGGATCCGGGCACGGGCCGGAGGCGCGTTCCGCTTCATCAACTACGGCATCCGTCCGATCGGCGCGTTCCTGGGGGGCCTGCTGGGCGGCCTGATCGGCGTCCGCGAAACCCTGTTCTTCGTGACGGTCGCGGCATCGTTCGGCGTCCTCTGGCTGATCCGCTCGCCGATCCCAACGCTTCGGGATCTGCCCGACCCGGCCGATCTAGCCGACGCCGCCGATCTCTCGGTCGTGGCCGAGTAGGCCGCCGAGCCTACGGCTCGAGCGCCTCGTAATGCGTCGCCTCCCAGGCGGCGATCAGCTCGGGGTGCCGGGTAGCGAGGGGCCGCCTGATGTCGCCGCCGGTTGCCATCTCGATCGCCGTCCAGCTGCTCCAGGCGGAGAGGGTCACGAATGTGTCCTCCGACTCCCCGGTGGCCAGGTAGTAGGCCAGCGGGCCGTGGCCGGCCTCACCGTCCGCCTCGACACCGGCGCGCGCTTCCTCGATGTAGGCGGCCCGCTTGCCGGGCAGGATCCGGCCACGCAGCGTTCGAAGGATCCGCGCTGACTCGGCTCCGGCCGACTTGAACGACACGGCCAGCGACAGGACCTCGACGGCCTCCTCGACAACATCCTGCAGACGCTCCGGATGAAAGCCGGCCCAGTCGACCGCACCGCCCATCGCGTTGTCCATCGATTCCAGCGATGGCCAGACGGATGCCACCAACCTCGGGCCGAGCTCATCGGGACCTTGCCGTCCGACATACATCGCCTGGAGGTCAGGGAGGCCCCGAAGGCTCGGGATCGCCTCGTTTCGCAGGACGCTGTCGAACGACGGTCGGGTCGGCCGGAACGAGAACAGCCGGATGACAGGCGCCAAGGCCAAGGTGCCTTCCCCCTCTGTGCTCAAACCTCCCCAGCACGCGGATCATCGCGGTTCGCGCCGATGGGATGCAACTCGTTCGCAACCGTCGACCGGCGGGCGCCTCAATTCGGACGCGGATCTGCGCCTCGAAATGCCCCAACTTCGCCGAGCCGGCGAGTCAGATAGGCTCGCTCGGCGCCATTGGTCGTGAGCTCGAGCGCTCGCCGGTAGGCCGTGGAGGCCTCCGTTCGACGATCCAGCCGACGCAACAGGTCGGCTCGCGCCGCATGCAGGTACGGGTACTGGTCCAGCTCGCCGGAGGCCGCGATCCCGTCCATCATCGCGAGGCCAAGGGCGGGCCCCTCGGCCATCGCCACCGCAACCGCCAGGTTCAGCTCGACGACGGGCGACGGCGCCAACATCCCGAGCGCGCGATAGAGCGAGGCGATCTGCGTCCAGTCGGTGGCCGCCGGCGTGTCGGCCTCGTCGTGGAGGGCCGCGATGGCCGCCTGGACCTGGTAGGGACCGGGTCGTGCCATTCGCAGGGCGCGCTCGACCAGTTCCTGGCCCTCGGCGATCCGCTCACGATCCCAGAGCGACCGGTCCTGGTCGTCGAGCAGGACCAGCTCTCCGTGGGCGCCGACCCGCGCTTCGCGCCGCGCGTCGTGGAGGAGCATGAGCGCCAGCAGGCCGAGCCCCTCGGGTTCGTCCGGGAGCAGCGTGTTCACGAGGCGCGCCAGGCGGATGGCTTCCGCGCTCAGCTCCCGTCGGACAAGGGAGTCGCCCGAGCTCGCCGCGTATCCCTCGTTGAAGACGAGGTAGAGGACGGACAGGACGCCGTCCAGCCGTTCCGGAAGCAGCTCGGCCGGTGGGACTCGATAGGGAATGCCGGCGTCGCGGATCTTGCGCTTGGCCCGGACCAGCCGCTGGGCGAGGGTCGGTTCAGGCACGAGGAAGGCGCGCGCGATCTCCGGCGTCGTCAGGCCACCGAGCACGCGCAGGGTCAGGGCAACGCGGGCGTCCAGCGCGAGCGCCGGGTGGCAGCACGTGAAGCTGAGCCGCAATCGATCGTCCGCGATGTGCATGGCGTCCTCCGCCGGCTCCGGGTCGATGGCCCGGAGCTCGGATTCGGTGGTGCTCTCCCGGCCCAGGGTCTCGACCTTCTCGCTCAGCCGCTTGCGCCGGCGGAGCCTGTCGATCGCCCGGTTGCGTGCCGTGGTCGTGATCCAGGCGCCGGGGTTGGCCGGTACGCCTCGTGCCGGCCAGGTCTCGAGCGCCGAGATGAA